>JAZLEF010000083.1:0-5352 GCA_045615125.1 Bacteroidales bacterium | reverse complement strand
CTTTAACTAATTAAGAAAAATCAATATGGCAAGACAAAAAAAGAAAGTACCGGATCTCAATGCAGGTTCAATGGCCGATATCTCTTTTTTGCTGTTGGTATTCTTTCTAGTTACAACAACAATGGATGTTGACAGCGGTATTACCCGTCGTCTTCCTCCTCCTGTTGAAAATCCGGAAATGGACGTCAAAGTTAAAGAAAGAAACATTATGAACGTTATGATCAACAAGTATGATAAATTGTTGGTCAACGGAAAACCAGGTGATGTTGCCACTTTGAAAGACATGACAAGAGAATTCATCACACCAAATCCTAATGATGAAAGTGCACCAGAAGTTGAAGTAAAAGACATTGAACTTCTCGGTAACATCATGTTGAACAAAGGCGTTGTATCACTCAAGAATGACCGCGGTACCTCATACGCAATGTATATCAGCGTTCAAAATGAATTGGCTAGAGCTTTCAATGAAATGAGAGATGAAATGTCTCTTAAATATTTTAAACAACATTACGCAGACTTAACAGATAAAGACAAGATCGACGCTATCAACAAAGCTGTCCCTGTCCGTATCTCAGAAGCTGAACCTGAAGAAATTAAATAACAATAGGAGATTTTATTATGGCATCAAAATACAGATCAGACGAACCAAAAGAAGTTCCGGCAATGAGTACCGGTTCTATGCCTGACATTATCTTCATGTTAATATTCTTCTTCATGGTTACAACTTCCATGCGTGAAGTATCATTGAAGGTAAAAATGAAATTACCAGAAGCAACTGAAGTTCAAAAATTAGAAAAGAAATCTTTAGTTAGCTATATCTACATCGGACCTCCTACCAACGCTAAAATTTATGGTACAGAGTCTCGTATTCAGCTTAACGATCAATATTCAAGAATCGATGACATCATCCCATTCGTTGAAAGTGAACGTTTAGCACGTAGCGAATCAGACCGCCCTCTCCTCACAACTTCATTGAAAATTCATGAAGAAGTAAGAATGGGTCTCGTAACCGATGTAAAACAAGAACTCCGTAAATGCGGTGCATTCCGTATCAACTATTCTGCACGTAAAGCTGAATAACAAAGTTCTTAATTCGATATAAAAAGACAGCTCAAAAGGCTGTCTTTTTTTTATATATAATACTTCAAATGCTATTTTGTCTACTTCAACTTCTATTATTGATGTTTCAAGTATTAGCTTAAATATCTTGTTGTTTGATGGCATAAATTTTGTTAATTTTGCAGTCATTGAAAATTGAGATTATTAACCGATACTTATACATGTATATGAAAAAAACAACAGCATTATTCGTACTATTTATTTCTTTATTATTTTGCACTAATGCTTACGCATACAATACAAATGTAGCATCACCTTTGGACGCTGAAATCAAAGGATTTGTTATAGATATAGAGACTGACGGTCCGCTAGAATATGCCACCGTCAGTCTTTTTAATTCCCAAGACTCAACACTCGTAACAGGTGTCATCACCGATATGCAGGGTGCATTCTCTCTTAACACAAAACCAGGAAAATATTACATCCTTGTTCAGTTTATGGGTTATCAGACCAAAACTATCAACATCAACGTCAAGAACCCTAAGGAAAGCATTTCACTGGGAAGAATTATAATGCAGCCCGACTCAGCCATGCTTGACGAAGTAGAAGTTGTTGCTGAAAGAAGCACTATGACAATGACTCTCGACAAACGCGTCTTCAATGTCGGTAAAGACGTTAGCAGCACAGCTGGTAATGCTATAGAAGTACTCGACAATATTCCTTCTGTTAATGTCGACGTTGAAGGTAACGTAAGCCTTCGTGGCGACAGCGGAGTTCAGATTCTGGTCGATGGCAAAGTTTCAGGACTCGCAGGTGTAAGCACTCAAGACGCCCTTCGCAGCCTTCAAGCTGACATGATAGAAAGAATCGAAGTCGTGACTAACCCTTCAGTGCGCTACGACGCCGAAGGTACAGCAGGTATCATCAATATCGTACTCAAAAAAGACAAACGCAAAGGTTTCAATGCGTCAGTCGATGTTAGAGGCGGTTTCCCTGTTCAGTGGGGCGAGAAATTTTTCAAAGCCGACTTCCCTTTCCAAAGCGGAATAGGCGCAAGTCTTAACTACAGATTCAAAAAGTTCAACGTATTTGCCAACTATAACTTCAATTACAGAGACGATATCAGCGACGGTTACACAAAGACAGAATTCTTCGACGGTCTCTATGACCCAATTATAGGCAACCACGACGATGCTAACATGATAACAGAACAATATACATATCGTAACAGACATAGACAAGGTCACAACCTACGCGGCGGATTCGACTATTATTTCTCAGACAACGACATACTCACATTCAGCGCGATGATGCGTAAGTCTGATGGCCATAATACTCCATCTGTAACATATTACGACAGCTTCCCATTTGAAGGTATCAACAAATATTCAAGACGTACTGAAGACTGGTACAACAGCCGACCAATGAGCGAGTTCACACTCTCATACGACAAATATTTCGGAACAAAAGATAATTCTCTTAAAGCATCTGTTCGTTATTTCTCCAATACTGATTCAGAATGGTCAGATATCGTAGATGCTGAATTCTTGACAGAAGATGATTTGAATTCTAATAATCCATTTACAAAAATCAATCAGTCGACATCTGCAATAGAAGACCAACAAAACCTCCAGGCAACAGTAGATTTTGTACATCACTACGGACTCTCAGTAGTCGAACTCGGAGGTAAATATACAGGCAGATGGATAGATAATAACATATTAGTAAAAGAAAACGATTCAATACTCGAAGATTATACTCACGACTTCACGTATAATCAACAAGTGGCAGCTCTTTACGGAAGCTACGGAAGAGAATTTGGCCGTTTCTCAGGACAAGTCGGATTACGTTCTGAATTTACACTTATCGACACTTACCTTAAAGGAACTAATAGCGGAAGTAACCAACAATATATTGACGTATTCCCAACAGGACACCTCAATTATTCATTGACAGAAGTAGACCAGGTTCAGGCAAGTTACGCTCGTCGTATACGTCGTCCTTGGTACGGTCAGATGGCACCTTTCAGTTCTTTCAACGACGACCGTAACATCAGAACAGGTAACCCTGATTTGAGACCAATCTATACCGACAGCTATGAAATTTCATATCTTCGTTTCTGGGATAGAGGTAATATCAACTTCACTACATATTATCGTCACAGCACTGATGTCATCCGTCATTTCACAACAGTTGTCGACGACATCTCAATAAGCCGTCCTGAGAACTTTGGCATCAGCGATGATTACGGTATCGAATTAGTCGGTTCGCTCGACATAACAAAATGGTGGAACGTGAACGGCAGCATCAACTTCTTTAAGTCTAACACTGTCGGCGACTGGAATGGCAAACATTATACAACAGATTCATATAACACCTTTGCGCGTCTCGTCGCTAAGTTCAGAGTAAAGAAAGTCTGCGACTTCCAAATCACAGGACGTTATATGGGTCCACGTGAAGAACCTCTGGGCTACCGCGACGCCAACTATTGGTGCGACTTCGCAGCATCACGCGACGTCTTCAATAAAAATGGAACCATCTCCCTCAACATACGCGACGTCTTCGGCAGCAGACAACATGGAGGCGAGTCATGGGGCGATAACTTCTGGCAATATAGCGAGAGCACATGGAGCACGACATCTATAACTCTCAACTTCAACTATAGAATAAATCAACAGCAAAACAAGAAGAGAATGCCTTCTGGCAACGGTGGAGGCGAGAGCTTCGAAGGAGGAGAAAACGGCGAAATGGAATATTAAAAAAAATACTTGAAGAGACGCAGTAACATGCGTCTCTTTTTATTACCTTTGCAGCCCGAAACGAGAAAGCAAATTCTTAAAAAAAACAATTATAAGTCATTATCATCCAAAGTTTTTAGTCATGGCTGAAACAGGTACAGTTAACAACAAGGCTAAGAAAAGCCGTAAATTTTCTATTGATTTTAAGCCTCGCTTATTTTCAACATTAAAGAATTACAACAAAGAAACATTCACTAAAGATGCGATGGCTGGTGTCATCGTTGGTATCGTAGCAATTCCGTTAGCCATCGCTTTCGGTATCGCTTCTGGGGTAGGTCCTACAGAAGGCCTCATCACTGCTATCATGGCAGGTTTCATCATCTCAGCTTTCGGCGGTTCTAAGGTACAGATTGGTGGTCCTACAGGTGCTTTCATCGTCATCATCTATGGTATCATCCAACAATTCGGACTAACAGGTTTAGTCATCGCAACCATCATGGCTGGTATAATGCAGATACTCATGGGTGTATTCAAATTAGGAAGCATCATCAAGTTTATGCCTTACCCTATCATAGTTGGTTTTACAGGCGGTATCGCTATCACCATCTTCTCAACACAGATGAACGACCTCTTTGGTCTCGGCATCACCAACGTACCAGCTAACTTCATCGACAAATGGGCTTGTTATTTCCAAAACATTGGCAATATCAACTGGTGGGCATTATTGATAGGCGCGTTAAGCATCTTGATAATAGTCTTCACTCCAAAGATCTCCAAGAAGATTCCTGGATCATTGTTGGCTATCATCATAATGACAGTCATAACATGGGTATTGAAGAAATATGCAGGCATAGATTCTATCAAGACCATCGGTGACTTATACGAATTGCCTTCAGGCCTCCCATCATTCAAACTCCCTTCATTGGCAGAAGGTGAAACATTCTTCTCAACAGCACAAGCCGTTCTTCCATCAGCATTCACTATAGCCATGTTAGGTGCTATCGAGTCATTGCTCTCTGCAATGGTTGCTGACGGTGTAATTGGCGACAGACATAATTCAAACACAGAACTTATTGGTAACGGTATCGCCAATGTCGTCGTTCCTTTCTTCGGTGGTATACCTGCAACAGGTGCGATTGCACGTACAATGGCTAACATCAACAATGGAGGACGTACTCCTGTAGCTGGCATCGTACACACATTAGTATTGTTGTTAGTTTTATTATTCTTGGGAAGCCTCGTAGGTCTCATCCCAATGTCATGCCTCGCTGGCGTACTTATCGTAGTGTCTTATAACATGAGCGGATGGAAGACAATAGTATCAATGTGCCGTCAATCAAGAAGCGACATCGCCGTTCTTTTCACAACATTATTGCTCACTGTAATCTTCGACCTTACTATCGCTATCGAAATCGGTTTGGTCTTGGCTGTTATCATGTTCATCAAACGTGTTATGGAAAGCACAAATATATCTGTTATTCAAAACGAATTGGATGTTCATAACGACGGAGAACAAGATGAAAAACTTATGGTTCCAAGACATACAGAAGTTTAT
>JAZLEF010000082.1:0-4551 GCA_045615125.1 Bacteroidales bacterium | reverse complement strand
AATTACCAAGCGAATAATGGGAATTCTGACATCATTTCGTTGACTTTTTCTCTTACTGCAGTAATCTTAGCAGCGTTGTCGATGTTGCTGATTACGTCGTCGATTAATTCAACGATAGGTTCCATGTGTTCTTCTTTGAGACCACGTGTTGTGATAGCTGGAGTACCTACGCGGAGACCTGATGTTTGGAATGGAGAACGGCTGTCGAATGGAACCATGTTCTTGTTGACAGTGATGTCAGCTTGAACGAGGATGTCTTCAACTTTTCTACCTGTGATTTCAGGGAATTTAGAACGGAGGTCGATGAGCATGAGGTGGTTGTCTGTACCGCCTGAGATGATGTTGTAACCTCTGTCTGTAAAAGCTTTAGCCATCACTGTAGCGTTCTTCTTAACTTGGAGGATGTATTCGAAGTATTCATCTGAGAGAGCTTCGCCGAAAGCGACTGCCTTACTTGCGATGACGTGTTCGAGTGGACCGCCTTGTACGCCTGGGAATACTGCGCTGTTGAGGAGAGCTGACATCATTTTAACTTCGCCCTTAGGTGTTGTCAAACCCCATGGGTTTTCGAAGTCGTCACGCATCAAGATCATACCGCCGCGTGGACCACGGAGTGTCTTGTGTGTTGTTGTTGTGATGATGTGACAGTAATCCAATGGGTCGTTGAGGATACCGCGAGCGATGAGGCCTGATGGGTGTGAAACGTCTGCCATCAAGATAGCGCCGATTTTGTCAGCGATTTCGCGCATGCGTTTGTAATCCCAGTCACGTGAATATGCTGAAGCACCAGCGATGATGAGTTTAGGTTTTTTCTCGAGTGCTACTTTTTCCATGTTGTCGTAGTCAACGCGGCCTGTTTCAGGGCTTACTTGGTATGCTACTGGATTGTAGAGGATACCTGATGAGTTGACAGGTGAACCGTGTGAAAGGTGACCGCCGTGTGCGAGGTCGAGACCCATGAATGTATCACCTGGTTGTAAGCAAGTTAACATGACTGCCATGTTAGCTTGTGCGCCAGAGTGTGGTTGAACGTTAGCGTATGTTGCGTTGAATAATTCGCATGCTCTTGCTATTGCGATTTCTTCTGTTTGGTCAACTATTTGACAACCACCATAGTAACGTTTGCCAGGATAACCTTCAGCATATTTGTTTGTCATTACTGAACCCATGGCTTTCATAACTTGATCGCTTACGAAGTTTTCTGAAGCGATAAGTTCGATACCATGCATTTGGCGTTGTTTTTCCTTGCGAATCAAGTTAAAAACTTTAGTGTCTTTTTTCATGATTTATCTATTTTGTTGATATTAAATAAATTACATCTTTAAGCGGTAGCTTTTCCTCTACGCTCTTTTGAACACTCAAAGGTATAATATTTTTTTGAATAAAAAAGAGATTTATTAAAAAAATGATTTTGAACTTTGAACTTCTCACTCATTAGACGCTTCAATGTTTATTAAATTTATAGGAATCATTGATAAGAGTTGAAAGTTGAAAATTGAAAATTAACTTTCCATTTTCCATTTTCTTGTAGTCTTTTTTTTCATATCTTTGCTTTTTCCAAATTATTAAAAAAATGAAGAAGTTTTTACTTGTAATTTTTGCATTGATATCACTTAACGCCTTTTCGCAGATTAATGTTAAAGAAGGTTCGTTTCATAAGATAGACGGTTATTTGATGTTAGATAAGGAAGACCACAGAGACATCAACTGGAAACCTATGGCTCTGATAAAGATTTCTACTGAAGGCATGAAGGCTGAGGAAAGAGCACGTCTTCTTTTCCACGGTAATTTGGAGACATATTTCGACGTGGTTCAGATGGAAGCAGAGACTCACCTTTACATCTCGGCTCATGCTGCCACTTTCATAGAGATACAACATCCTGATTTTGGAAAAACAGAATACTGGTTCCCAGAAGATTTATGCGACTTCTGCGGCTATGAGATGGTGGTGGAATATACTCCAAAAATAGCTGAGCCCGAATATGGTTTCCTTGCTGTCTCCAGCGAACCAACAGATGCCGACATCTATATCGACGGAAAACATTACGGAAAAACAAATAATGTGATAACAGACCTCGCCGTCGGTACTCACGAACTTAAACTCGAAAAAGAAGGATATGCAAGCCTTACTAAAAGTTTTGTCACAATAAAAGGCGAGACATTGAAACTAAATGAGACCTTGCAGGCGATAAGTAACCAGAAAGTGGATCTTATCGTAAAGGCTGACCAAGAAAATGCCACGGTTTATATCGACGATGAACCTTTAGGTACAAAAGAGGCTTCTAAACTTTTTATGCTTGGCACATCTCATACTTGGATGATAAAATGTAATATGTATCATACAGAGAGCGGCACTGTTACTCTCAATGACAGAACTGTCATAGATAAAAAGCTACGTCCAAATTATGGTTTCCTTAATATCTCGACAACGCCTGAACAAGATGCTAAAGTCTTCGTTGATGAAGAATATGTTGGACTCTCTCCTGTGAAAACCGACAAACTCAAAAGCGGAACACATACAGTAAGAGTGATGAAAGATATGTATAAGATGGCAGAGAAGTCTTTCACCGTGAACGATGGACAAACTACAAATGCAACTCTTAATATGAGCGCGAACTTTGTGACGCTGACACTGACTGTTGACGCTGACTCTGACATTTATGTTGATGATGAATACAAAGGCAAAGGAAAATGGACTGGCAGACTATCCGATGGCTCTCATATCTTTGAAGCAAGAAAAACTAACCACAAGCCAAGTAAGAAAAGCATGGACTTGGTATTGGGAGAAAATAAAACTATAACATTAGATGCACCAAAACCAATAAACGGAGAAATAGAGATTAATAGTACTCCTATGGGAGCGATGATTTATATTGACGGAAAGAATTATGGCGAGACCCCTAATTATATCTCCGCTATCCTGATAGGCGAACACGAACTGAAACTTGTTAAACAAGGCTGCATTGAAATTAAAAAGACAATTGTTATTAAAGAAGGCGAGGCTTTGACTATAAACGAAAAATTGCAAACAGGAAAAGAAATAAGCATCTCCACAGACAAGTCTGGTGACAAAATTTATGTTGACGGAAATTGTGTTGGCGTTTCTCCATTAACCACCAATCTTTCTTACGGCTCACACGAGATAAAAGCAGAACGTGATGGAAAGACAGTTAGCAAGAATATAGAAGTGTCTCAAGTAGAGGCACACGGACGTGTGTCTTCAATAGATAAATGTGAGTTAACATTCTTCGGTAACCAAACCTTTACCGTTAATGGCGTTACCTTTACCATGATAGCCGTTGAAGGCGGCACCTTCCAAATGGGAGCAACCTCAGAACAAGGCAGTGATGCTTATGATGGAGAAAAACCAGTTCACTCAGTAACACTTTCTGACTATTACATTGGCGAGACAGAGGTGACACAGGAACTCTGGCAGGCTGTTATGGGAAGCAACCTAAGTGATTTTAAAGGAAGCAATAAACCTGTGGAAAGCGTTTCATGGAACGACTGCCAGAAATTTATTAAAAAATTGAATAAGAAAACTGGCAAAAACTTCAGACTTCCAACGGAGGCAGAATGGGAATATGCAGCAAGAGGAGGCAATAAGTCTCAAGGCTACAAATACAGCGGCAGCAATACAATAGGAAACGTTGCGTGGTACATGGATAACAGCGGTTCTAAAACACATGATGTAAAGACAAAACAAGCCAACGAACTTGGTATTTTCGATATGAGCGGCAATGTTTATGAATGGTGTCAGGAATGGCAAGGAGACTACAGCAGCGGTTCGCAGACTAATCCTACAGGACCATCATCTGGCTCTTACCGTGTTCTCCGTGGCGGCAGCTGGAGCAGCATCGCGAGGCTCTGCCGAGTGTCGAATCGTAGCAGCGACAATCCCGGCAACAGGGACTACCTCAGCGGCTTCCGCCTTATTCTTCAGTAACTACAATAACATTCCATCATTTTGTACTAAGCTGAAGAAAAGCGAGCGTCATTGATGGAGTGAAGCAAGCGAGTGAGGGACGAACGAAGCAAGCGAAACGGAATGAATGGAGCGAGGAATATTTTGGAGACGGAAATTGGAGACGGAGACGGAAAAAAATCTTTAGCCTTTAGTCTTTAGCCTTTAGCCATTTTCTTATTTTTGTAAAAAATAAATCTCTGATGAACAAGCTCGACGCAATAAAAAAAACGATAGAACCTGAATTGAAGCAATTCAATGTTTTTCTTGAAGATAGTCTTAAGTCTCCTATGCCTCTCCTCAATAGGATTTTGAAGTATGTGTTGAAACAGAAAGGCAAGCAGATCAGACCTTTGTTCGTTTTGTTGTCGGCGAAATGTCATGGCGAGATTAATGAAAACACTTATCGTGCCGCTGCTTTTATCGAGTTGCTGCACACTGCCACATTGATTCACGATGACGTGGTGGATAACTCCGACAAACGTCGTGGCATGTTTTCTCTCAATGCTTTATGGAAAAATAAGATATCTGTCCTCATCGGTGATTATCTTCTTTCTAAAGGCATGCTTCTCGCTCTTCAGAATAAA
>JAZLEF010000081.1:0-23012 GCA_045615125.1 Bacteroidales bacterium | reverse complement strand
AGCACCTTTGTTTAACCAATCCAAAGCTTTGTCAAAGTTGAGGTTAATTTGAGCTGGTTGAGCTACAGGATTGTAGGTACCGATTTTTTCTGTGAAGCGACCATCACGTGGTGCACGAGCGTCTGCAATTACAATATGATAGAAAGGTTGACCTTTTTTACCATGTCTTTGTAATCTCATTTTTGCTGACATAAACTAAATTTTTTTAAAATGTTAATAATTATTTTAACTGTTAAACCTACCCGAGGTTTGCGGGTGCAAAAGTACAAAATTTTCCTTTACGAAAAACATTATTTTAAAAAATATTTTTGCAAAAAATTATATGTCTTTCAATGCTTTGCCAGATAGTCTGAATGTGGTCCATTCATCCATAGGAACAGCACCGAATGACTTGTAAAATTTTATGGACGGTTCGTTCCAATTCAAGCAGACCCATTCAAAACGTTTGCAGCCTCTCTCGTTTGCTAGTCGTCCCAAATATTGGAATAACGCTTTTCCGTATCCTTTGCCTCTTTTCTCTGGAATGACGAACAGGTCTTCAAGATAAAGTCCTTTCTTTCCCATGAAAGTTGAGAAGTTGTGGAAAAACAATGCAAATCCTACAGGTGTGCCGTCTTCGCATACGAATATAACTTCCGCTTCTTTCTTCACAAAGACAGAATCGTAAATTGTAGCTTCGTCACAAACAACTTCATCGAGCAGTTTCTCGTATTCTGCAATCTTTTTGATAAAGTCGAAAACTAAAGATGCTTCATCAGCTTTGGCGAAACGTATTATCATTTCATTCATAATTAGTTAATGCTTAATTCGTCAACAAAAATCCAAGCAGGGTAGCCGTATCCAGAATGTCCTTCTGGGCACATAAATGGTTCTATGATAACATTTACATATTGTGTTTTGACTTTTCCAAAATCAATGTTATATGGCATCACACCGTCTTCTCTAACTGTCTCGATAGGGAACTCCTGACTGTAGATTTCTTTATAATCTTCGCCATTGTCTGATACCAAAACCTTGACTGATTTGGCGTTGAAAATCCAATCGCCTTTGGTTAAATTACAGTTGAATGAGAGATTGCTGATCTCTTGTGCTTCACCTAAATCGATTTTCGCATCAACGTTTTCTCCGAAGAATGCAATCCAACGACCAGTCTTGTAATTGCTGCCGCCTGACAAACCGTCAATCAATGTGTTGGCTCCGTCGAATCTGTAGTTTTCGTGTGGCTGGTTTTTCAATATGATTGGTTTCATTGAAGCCTTGCTGAGTTCAATGTCGGTGCTGAATTCTCTACCTACATTATTCTTTCTCTTTACAATAGCTCTGAGTTTTGCGCTTTCTGTAAGATTGAGGGCTTTTTCGTATTTAGTTCCGTTTGTCAATGGGTCGGTTCCATCTAAAGTATATAAAATGTCGCCTTCGCCGAATTTTGACATTGTAACGTCAATGCATTTTGCTTCTACGTTAGGGATGATCTTGACATCAATGTCGAAGATGTGTTTTGCGTAATTCCATCCTTTGAGGTCGTATAACTCAACCATCTTATATGCGCGCTTGAGGAAACAGTCGTAGTTCTTTTGTTCTGGCATAACCCATTGTACTTCAGACAAAGCATCCATTCTTGGCAATACTCTGTAAAATACAGTGTTCATGTTTTTGATGTATTCAACCCAGAGGTTAGCCTGTGGTCCCAAGATGTGTTTTGCTTCTTCATCTGTCAATCCTGATGGTATAGGTTCGAACTCATAGACTCTGCTTACAGGGATATAACCGCCGATAGCTATAGGCTCGTTGTCAATGTCTTCTGTTTGATAATAGTCGAAGTAGAGGTGAGAACAAGGTGTCATGATGACGTCGTGCTGTTGTTGTGCTGCTTCTTTTCCGGCGTCGATGCTTCTCCAGCTCATCACGGTTACGTTAGGTCCGAGTCCGCCTTCGAGGATTTCGTCCCAGCCTATGACTTTTCGTCCATGGTCTTCGAGGAATTTTTCCATTCTCTTCATGACGTAGCTTTGCAAATAAGCCTCTGCTTTGAATTTGTTGTCGTCTTTCAATCCGAGTTCTTTGATCTTAGCTTGACACTTTGGACATTGTTCCCAACGTGTCTTAGGACATTCGTCGCCTCCGATGTGTATGTATTCGCCAGGGAATATGTCCATAACTTCTACCAAAACATCTTCGAGGAAACGCATCGCGTCTTCGTTGCCAGCGCATATCACGTCTTCAGAAACGCCCCATTGACGCCAAACTTCGTATGGGCCGCCAGTGCAACCGAATTCAGGATATGTTGCCAGGGCTGCCAATTGGTGTCCTGGTAAGTCGATTTCAGGTATGATTGTTATGTGACGATCTGCTGCGTATTGTACAAGCTCTCGAAGTTCTTCCTGTGTGTAGAAACCGCCATAACGGATGGTGTCGAAAGTCTCGCTTTTTCCTATCTTTGTTCCTGCTCTCCAAGCTCCAACTTTGGTTAATTCTGGATACTTCTTAATCTCCATTCTCCAGCCTTGGTCGTCGGTGAGGTGTAAGTGGAATTTGTTCATGTTGTGCAAGGCCATGACTTCGATATATTCCTTGACAGAATCGAGAGGGAAGATGTGGCGGCTAACATCAAGCATGGCTCCTCTGTAACCGAAACGAGGGTAGTCGTATATTTCACCCGCAGGCATCTCAATGTTTTCATTTTTTGCATCGAAAGGAAGACTCTTTCTTAATGTCTGAATAGCATAAAACAAACTTGAAGTTTCACTTGCAATAATGTTTATATTATTCTCATTTACAATAATTCTATAAGAATCTTTCTCGCTGAATTGACTAGGGTCAACCATTAAATTAATTGCTCCTCCTTTGAATGTTTCTGATGACTCTACTTTTAAGGAATAACCTAAAATTTCGTTGAGATATTCTGATAGGAATCCTGCTTCTTTTGCTAAGTCAGACTGCTGTGTAGGATAGGTGATACTGACTTTTTTTGAAATGATAAAAGGATTGTCATTGGTGTTTTCAGTGATGTTCTTTGGCAATGGAATTACGTTATAATCTGCCTTTTTTAAATTGCCAGAACATGATATTAATGCCATCGCAATAATACCTACTGTGATGATGTTTTTAATCTTAATTTTCATAATTTATTGAACAAATTTTTAGTTTGCGAAATTATGAATTTTGGATAATAAATTCAAGTATTTTTTTTAATTTTACAGCCAAATTATTAGTTATGAAATCACGGTCACTATCATTTTATTTATCGTTAATTTTCAGTTCTTTTATTATTATAAATTTGTTTTCTTGCAAATCAGCTAAAGATATTGTCAAGGAGAAAAATTATATATTCGTGAATCACACGGATTTTAAATCTTATTTTGTTAAAATTGATTCTGTCGACAGATCTTCTGCTACTGGAAGAATATATCTCATTAATGATGAACTGACATTACATGCAGAGTATTTTTCTGTAGATTTTAAAAATAAGAAATGTAATGTGATGTTTTCTGATTCAGCATATTATGTTCTTAAGGTGAAAAGACATAAAGGTGGTGTGTTTGAAGGTGTTTTTGCTGATTCTAATAAGAAAAATAAATTTTCCCTTTATCCATATAAAAGCGATGATTATCAATCTTTTTACGTCAATAGATATAAGGACGAGATTTTTGAAGTAGAAAGAATATCTAATGTAAAATACGCAGAAGTAAAAGGCTTCTGGAGCTCAATTCCTGATGATACCATTGATGTACGTAATATTGTTAAGATAGGTTTTTTAAATTCATTGAAAAAGAAAGATATAGATTTGGATATGGATATTTACATCCCAAAGAATGATACTCTGGAAAAACGTCCTCTTATGATGTTTATACATGGTGGTGCTTTCTTTATTGGGGATAAGGCTACTTTGCCTTATCAGAAGTGGTGTACTCATTTTGCATCTTTGGGTTATGTATGTGTGTCAATAAATTACAGAATGGGTTTTAGGGCTAATTCAAAAGCTATTTTGAGAACAGCTTATCAGGCAACTCAGGATGCTCATGCTGCGATGAGATATTTGCTTTCTAAACAGGATATATATCGCATTGACCCTGATTATCTGTTTGTTGGCGGAGCTAGCGCGGGTAGTATTACAGCTTTGAATCTGGCTTTCATGAAAAATGAAAATAGACCAGAAGCCTCTTTCTCCTCTTTGTTTGCCGAAGATTTGGGTGATATTGAAACTTCAGGTAATGAATATCATAACGATTTTAAAATCAAGGCTGTGGCTAATATGTGGGGCTCGGTTTTTGATTTGAAAATATTGGAAAATGCAAATACTTCAATAATATCTTTTCATGGTGACCTAGATGAGGTGTTGCCTTATCGTTTCGGTTATCCTTTTAGAGCCTTGGGTGAATTCCAGAAGGTGTTTTTCGATAAAATGTATGGATCGTATTATATTGATATGAAAGCTAGAGAGTTAGGTTTACGTTCGGAATTGCATACGTTCAACGGCCAAGGTCATACTCTTCATCTCAATAGTGATAGAAAAATCAATGAGAACTTCTTTACAATTCAAAATGAAATGGTTGATTTCTTTTATGAAGAACTGTATACTAATCCTGTTTATATTGCTCATGATAAGTCTGATGTTCAACTATTTACAATTGACACAACGGATGTAGCAAAGGTAGATTGGAAGGTGTCGGGTGGTGTTGTGATAAACGAATCTAAAGGTTCTATTCGAGCTTCTTGGTTCGACGATGATTTGTATCATGAACTCAGAGTGTCAGGTTGTTACAAGAATGGTGTTGGTTTTGAGGATGTTTATGTAATTAAGGAGGTTACAGAAAATGAAAATAATTCATACTAGTGATTGGCATATTGGACAGACTTTATATCAATATTCGAGGGAAGATGAACATAGATTTTTCTTCAATCAATTGAAAGATATTGTTTTGGAAGAAAGACCCGACCTTATTTTAGTTTCGGGTGACATCTTTCATTCTGCGACTCCTACTGTCGTATCGCAGCGTCTGTATTATCATGCTCTAGTTGAATTATCACGCTTATACGACGATTTACAGATAATTGTAGTTGCAGGCAATCACGACTCACCATCGAGGCTTGAGGCTCCTCAAGAGCTTTGGAAGGCCTTTAATGTCACGGTTGTCGGTAGTCTGGATTTTTACAAAAATGGCGAAGAAAATGAACTTCCATATGACGCCGATAAAATACAAATACCAATAAAAAGAAATGGCGAAATAATAGGTTGGGTGCTCGCAGTTCCATATATTAATGCTGGCAATTATCCCTCATTGGCGGAGAACGATTCGTACTCAAATCGTGTTTTTTCTTTTTACAATAATTTAAAGGATAACTTGAAATCTAATTTGCAATATCAAGATAATCATTCTGTTGTTGCCACTGGTCATTTTATGATAAATGAGGCGGTAATTAAGAACAAGGATAAAGTGGTTGGTGGAATTGAGTCTGTTGATTCAACGGAAATATCATCCTTGTCTGACATAGATTATTGGGCGTTTGGCCACGTTCATCATCCTCAGAATATCGGCAGTAGTGACAAAATGAGATATTCAGGATCTCCGTTTGCTTTGACGTTTAACGAGGATTATCCTCATTCTGTTACTGTGGTAAATATTGAAAACCACGAACTGGATGTTAAGATTAGAGAGATTGAGCCTTTGATTCCGATTCTTGATTTTCCTTTTAAACCAAAATCGTATGAAGACGCTTTGTCTATCGAAGAAGTTGTTGAAAGAATCGATGAGGTCCTTGATAAAGAGCAATATATAAGATTACATGTTAAATCTGATGTCGCAATCTCTGAACTTCAGAATGCACGATTAATTGATATGTTTCAAAACAGAAAAGCCAAATATTGTGGAATACAAGTGTATCTTCCTAAACTTGAAAATACCACAAGTAATTCTGCAATAAGGACTTTGGATGATTTTAAGGCTATATCTCCTTTCGAATTGGGATGTTCTGTTTATAAAAAGAAATACGAGCTGGAAATGCCAGAAGAGATGAAGGCGATGTTTAAAAAAGTGTGTGACGAAGTAATGAAGTGATTGATTATGAAAATTGAAAAGCTGATAATACAAAACCTGAACTCTATTGAAGATGCCGAGATAGTCTTTTCTGAGGGAATATTGGCAAAAGAACCTCTATTTTTGATATGTGGAGATACCGGAACCGGAAAGACAACCATACTAGATGCAATAACTCTTGCTTTATATGACAAAGTGTCTCGTTATGAACGTATTAGGAATAAAGAAAAAACAGAAAACGGAATAACGACTAAAGATGCTTTCAACATATTGAGAAAAGGAAAATATGACGGTAAAGCTGAATTGCATTTTACAATACATGATTCTTATTATATAGCTACATGGTCAGTACATAGAACTAAATCAAATACTTATACTAATACAAATAGGCGTAAGTTGGAAATTGTTGATGGTGAGTTGAGAACGGTTTTGTATGATAAAATTGGAGCTGTAAACAAAAAAATAGAGGAACTGATAGGGCTTACTTACGAGCAATTCATTCGTTCTGTAATGCTTGCACAAGGCGAGTTTAATACTTTCATCATTTCAGAAAAAAACGAGCAGTCGGAAATTCTGGAAATGTTAACAGGTACCGAGGTGTATTCGCAAATTGCAGAGGCTGTTAAAACAAAAAAAGCAGATTCGCTGCAAAGAAGAAAAGAAATAGAATCTTTATATAATACTCTGAGAAATAATGTTTTATCAGAAGAAGATGTTGTTTCTTTAATAAAACAACAAAACGAGACAGAAGAAGTGAATGTGTCATCTGAGAATGAATTGAAAAAAATAGATGCCTTTTTGCTTTGGATTAACAAGAATAACGAATTGATTGAGGAATGTAATAATGCTAAGTTGTTGCATGATAATATTTTAAATCAAGTTAATTCTTCTGAATACAAGGATAATAAATCCATTGTTGATGATTATTTCTCGACAACGAAGATTAGAGGACAACTTAATGAATTACAACGTGATGAGGAGGAATTATCAAAACTTTATACTCAATTTGATGATGATGCTATTCTGCTTTCTAATCTTAAATTTTCTTTACAAAAAGCACAAGATAGAAAGAATGAGTTGTTGTCTTTGAAGCTACAAACTAATAATTGGATTGATTCTCAAAGATATAATTCTTCTATGTATGAGAATATCAGTTTAATAACAGGTCTCTTGAAAGAATTGTCTCGAATCTCGGAAAATAAGAAAGTAAAAGAAAATGAATTGGTTAAAATTGAGACAGAAAAAAATGAGATACAGAACAAATTGAAACTTCTTTGTGAAAAGGCGGAAGGTGTTAAAAGAAATAAAGAAAAAGCTGATATTACTCTCGATGATTTGTTGAGAAATTTTAATTCTGACGAACAAGACAGATTGTTGAATGAGTATCAAAATATAAATAATCGTAAACAACAAACTCACTCCAGAATATCTCAGTTGAATGAGATTAGAACGGTTCTGGAACAATATTTAAAACTGAATCAAAACGTTAATAATGAGAAAATTAGATGTGAAAATCTAAAGTTGTTATTTAATGATAAAAATGCTGCTTTAAACAATGCAAAATCTGATTTTCAAAGAAATGATTTGGAGTTTCAGAAGCAGAAAAATATGGTTGAAGAGTGGGCGATTAGATTAAGACATAAATTGAATGATGGAGAACCTTGTCCGGTATGCGGCAGTCGGGAACATTATTATAAAGATGAGGAAATTGTCAATTCTTTGTTCGTCAGTTTAGAAAATGAATGGAAGAGACTGAGAGATATTCTTGACCAAACTCAAAATGATTTAAATAAGATAGAATCAGAACTTAACGTAGTTAGTAGAAATATTATTTCTGATGAAAATAGGTTGAAAGCCTTGTTGGAAGAACTTAACAGATTGTGTGATTCAAAACCAATCTTTGAGTTGGAACGTGTTGATACAGCGATAAATAAACATAATGAATCTATTTTAGCATATAATAAGGAAATCGAAGTCATTAATGAGAAATTGAAAGATTTGGCTTTGATTAAAACTAGGATAGAAGTTGCCCAGAAAGATAAAAAAGCTATTGAAGATAATTTGTTGTCGATTGAACGTCAGATACTTGACAAACAAAATGATGTTCAGAAAACAGAACTTGCCATAACCGCATTAAGAACAAACATAACGGATTCTAATCAGAAGTATGATGAGAAGAAAGACGTTGTCAATGAATATCTTAAGATTGATGGCTGGGAAGATTCCTGGAATATGGATGCGTTAGCTTTTATTGATATGTTGAATCAATCTTCCAAAACTTGGTATCATAAAAATGATGTTCTTAAAAATACTGAGAATCAAATTGATATAATAGAAAATCTTATAAATCAATCAGAGAGATATTTGGAATCTATATATGTGATAATTCCAGAATGGAAGAATCTTGACAATAAGGTGTCGGATATAGAAATTGATAATATAATTCCTTATCTTTCTGCTATTTATGTAAAAACAAGAGAAAGAACTACGCTAAAGTCTGAATTGGAAAAGAAGATAAGTGTTCTTAAAAATGAAATAGATGATTTTCTGATACAGTCATCTAATATCGATTATGAAAGATTGGTAAAATTAAGTCAAATAGATGATATACAATTGTTTAGTCAAAAAAATAAATATTTGGATGACGAACTTATTAAATCACAAAATACGTTGACAATTAAGAATAATGATCTGTTAGCACATCAGAAGGATGAAAACAAACCATCTGACGACATTGCTTTAGATGATTTGATTGAGAAGAAAAATACATTGCTGGCAGATAAGAAAGTGAGGGAGGAGTTGCTTTCCGAGATAAGGACAAAACTTGCAATGAATAAACAAAAGCATTCGGAATCAGAGGATTGCAAGAATGAATATGAAAAAAGAGCTAATGAGTATCATCTTTGGGAACAATTGGCAAAAGCCATTGGAACGACCGATAATGACAATTTCAGGGATGTGGCACAGGCATATACTATGGGGATTTTGCTCGACAGAGCTAATTATTATATGACTCAGCTGAGTTCGCGTTATCTGCTTACTAACTATCCTGATTCTCTTGCTATTATGGTTCAAGATATGGAGATGGGTGGTGAACTGCGAACAGCTAGCTCTCTTTCGGGAGGCGAGACGTTCCTAGTTTCTCTTGCTTTGGCTTTGGGTTTGACTTCGCTCAACGACAAACATTTCAATACAGATATGCTATTTATCGACGAGGGCTTTGGAACCCTTGATTCAGAATCACTTGACATGGTAATGAATACATTGGAAAATCTTCATAGTCTTGGTCGTAGAGTAGGCATTATTTCTCATGTCGATACATTGAAAGAACGCATACCAGCTCAGATACAGCTGATTAGAGAAGGAAAATCAGCTAGTCGTGTTGAAGTGGTTAAGAATTAATAATTATAAATTGTGAATTATGAATGTGTTATTTTTTCTTATAGGTTTTATAATAGGAGCTCTTCTTCTTGGTTTCATTTTGAAATCTAAAAACAGCAGTTTGCAGACACAGATTTCTATGATGAAAGAGCAAGAGCTTAAAAATGATGAACTTAGAAACAAACATTTTGAAACACAAATCAATGCTTTGAAATCAGAGCTTCAGAATACTACTGAGAAACTGCTGCATCAAAGAGAAGAGTCGTTGGTGAAAGCTAATGATATGCATTTAAATGCAGTCTTGTCTCCTCTTAAAAATGAGATTGAAGGCATGAAGAAGTCGATGACTGATAACATCAAGACAAGTTCTGAGAATAAAGCGAGTTTGGAAAAAGCGATAGAGGAATTGATGAAACGTACTCAAGATATTGGTAATGACGCTAATAACTTGGCTAAGGCTCTTAAAAACGAGTCTAAGACCCAAGGTAATTGGGGTGAACTTATACTTGAAAATATCTTGGAGAAATCAGGACTTACTGAGGGTGATCATTATGAAAAACAATCTGCTATAAAAGACTCTAAAGGTAATAGCGTTTTCCATGATGAGACAGGCTCTCGACTTATACCGGATGTTGTCGTGCATTATCCTGATAATAAAGATCTTATAATAGATTCTAAGGTGTCGTTGACAGCCTTTGTAGATTATTGTAATGCATCTGATGACATTGAGAAGGCCAATGCTTTGAAACGTCATTTGCAGAGTTTGAGGAATCATTGTAAGGAATTGCAAAGAAAAAATTATTCTTCATATATTAAGGCTCCACGTGTCAGCCTTGATTATGTCGTTATGTTTGTGCCTAATGAATCTGCGATGCAACTTGCGTTGTATGAGGATAATACGCTCTGGCGTGAGGCCTTTGAGAATGGAGTCTTCATTACCAGCGAGCAGAATCTTTTGGCATTACTCAGAATGATACAGCTCGCATGGTCACAGGTTAAACAGGCTAGAAACCAGCAGGAAATCTTCGAAGAGGTAAATAAACTTCTGGATAGAGTCGGGGAGTTCGTGAAAAGATATGAGGACTTGGGAAAGAAAATAGAATCACTCCAAGGCAGCTACGACGACACTAAGAAAAAGTTGTATTCTGGAAATCAAAGTGTTGTGAAGGCGGCCGGAAAACTCATCGAAATGGGAGGGAAGAGTGATAAATTAAAAATTGAAAACTGAATTTGATTTGTTTTGAAATATTCAATATAAAGTATATTTTTGTGTCATATATAATATTTATTGAGAAATGAAACGAATAACATCTTTATTTACAGTAATATTGCTTATTTTATCGTTAGCGTCTTGTGATGAGAAAGATAGTGTTGGCTCTATCTATGGAATCATAACTGACAAAGAGACAGGAGAATTTGTTGATGAAGCCAAGGTTAGATTGTATCCGACCAATGAGATTGTAACTACGATGAAGTATGGCAATTATAAGTTTGAAGATGTATTGTGTGGAGAATATTCTTTGATTGTTTCAAAAAGCGGTTACTATACTTTTGTTGATGATTATATTATTGAAGTTGAGAGCGGTAGCGATGTGCGATACGATGTGAAAATAGAAAAAAAGGAACAAGAACCTGAAAATCCAGAGGAACCAGAACAGCCAGAAGATCCTGAGAACCCTGATGAACCAGAACAACCAGAAGATCCAGAGGAACCGGAATATCCAGAAGAACATGGTATAAATATCACTGTAAATCAAGTGACTTTTACAATGATTGAGGTTGAAGGAGGTACGTTTATGATGGGCAGTGAGGGTGGAATAGGAGTAAACCTCGATGAAACGCCAAAGCATAGTGTTACTTTAGATGCTTTCTATATTGGCGAGACAGAGGTGACACAGGAATTGTGGGATGCTGTCATGGGTGAATCTAGTCCAAGCACATATTTAGGTGATAAAATGCCAGTGCATAATATAACTTGGGAGCAGTGTAATGAGTTTGTGCAGAGACTTAACGAAAAGACAGGAAAGGTTTTTCGTTTGCCAACGGAAGCTGAGTGGGAATATGCAGCGAGAGGTGGCAAGCATTCTAAAGGATATGAATATTCTGGAAGCAATAATGTTGGAAGTGTGGCTTGGTATGTGAATAACAGTAATTACGAGCCTCAAAACGTGAAAGGCAAGATACCGAATGAACTTGGAATATATGATATGAGCGGTAATGTGTTTGAATGGTGTTCCGACTGGTATGGCGGTTATAACAGCAGTGCACAGACTAATCCTACTGGACCGAATACAGGAAGTGACAAGGTGCTCAGAGGTGGCTCGTATTTCCATGAAGATGCTGATTGTAGAGTGGCGAATCGTTATAGTGAGACTCCATCAATATCACTTGAATATCAAGGATTACGCTTGGTGATGGAGTGATAAAATTTATAGTTTTTTTTAAAATAAATTTGCATAATCAGTTTTAATTGCTACTTTTGTGATTTACAAACGGAGTTTTTAAAATATGATAATGTCAAATGGTTTTTTATATAATATGATACTGCATTTTATAAAGTGTGGTTATTGTAACTATTTGATATTTAATCTGTTACCCCCCCCCATTGCGTCTCTGTGACCAAAACGCCAATCTTAATTTAAATCCATTAACATCTTACTTAAAAAATACTGACAAGGTGCGATTTTGTGCCTTGCAATGGCGTATTGTATTTTCCGAATTGAAATAGTAATAATAATAAAAAATAAAACTATGAAAAAGATATTATCAATAATCATCCTCTTCACAGTATTCAGCTCACATCTCGCAGCTCAAAACACAATGAGTTTGTCATCGGCTGAAGGCAGACCTCAAGATATTGTAGAGATAGAATTGTCTGTTACCAACGCAGATAGTTTTATTGCTTTTCAGACAGAGATACATCTTGGTGATAATCTGACATACGTCGAGAACTCTGCAGTTTTGTACAGAAGCACGGATCATGAATTGGTGGCTTCTGTGGTTAACGGTGTTCTTAAGATTTATTCTTATTCGTTTTCAAGTTCAGCCTATACTGGCAACGAGGGAAAGATAGCTTCGTTCCAGCTGAAGCTCGGCAACGAACCAGGTAGCTTTATACTCGAAAACACTAAATCAAAACTCGTTAAATCTATGAGTGAGGAGTTGCCTCTTACAACAACAAACGGAAGCGTCGCCGTCATCACTCCTAAAATAGAGATTGTAACACCTAATATTAATTATGGCCATATACCAATCAGAAGTACTTATACTCAAACCTTAGGTGTGAGAAATGTTGGTAATGACAACCTTACAATCAACGACCTTCTTTTCTCAAATGCTACATTGTCATCACCAGAATACGGTGAGACTGTCGTTAACGCAGGCGGATACGCTTATTTTTCGATACAATATTCGCCAGTGGATGCAGGCGCAGTAACATACGATATTACAGTAGTATCCGATGCTTCAAACGGTAATCAGAAAGCTAAAGTTATTGCTGACCCATATTCTGTTAATGAGTTACATCTTGACCAGACATCTGGATTTTGTGATAGTATCATTGATTTCAATATAAGTATTAATAATATGGATGAGATAACAGGTTTTCAGTTTAGTATCAAGATGCCATCAGCTCTGCAATATCAAGAAGGTAGCTTTGAATTGTCATCACGTAAGACAGACCATATTGGTGTGGCAAGCATGAGAAACGATACCCTTGTCGTGGTGGCTTACTCTCCTGAAAACTCGTCATTCTCAGGAGAAGATGGAGTTATTGCAAATATCAAACTGAAGATAAAAGGCAACAGCGGCTATTATTATCTTTATCCTGAAAATGTCAAGATTGTCAATGCTAATGCTGAGAATGTGCTCTCTGATTCCTATTATGGATACGTCGGTGTGACATCTCCACAGATTAGCTGTAACTCCATCCATGAACTCGTATCTTCCTCTATTTTAGATACCATAGAGGAAACATTCACAATAAACAATTACAGCAATGCCCCATTGCGTATAGATAGTGTCAAATTCGCTAATAGTTATCTTTTCACAACGACAGAACTCCCTTTGGTGATAAACGATTATCAATCTGAAAGTATCAATATCTGCTGTGACAAAAACACTGAAGGTGCGATACAAAGCACAATGAGAATATATAGTAACGACCCAACAAATGGATTGTTATTGGTGAAAATTCTTGGCGATAGATATGAACCAAATGAACTTCAAATCGATAATGAAGATGTGACTTCAATGAAATATTTAGATGTCATTGTTAATCTCGACAACTATTCGAATATCACTGCAATGCAGGCTGACTTCAGTTTTCCTAATGAATATTATACATTGTCCAATAACGATATTACCCTTGCCGACAGATGTTCTGGTTTTACCAAGACAGCAATAGCAACCAACGACAGCACATTCAAGATTTTGGTTTTCTCCATGCAAAATAATATTATAGAAGGTAACGATGGTGCGGTCCTGAAGATAAGACTTACAAGAAAAGACGATGCTCAAAATGAAACTGCTACTGTAAGTCTAAAAAATATCATCCTCAGTGATGTTAAAGGTAATAACAAAAACAGCGGTGGCAATAAGATTAAGGCGATAAAACTGATGAGCCAGCACAATGTGGAACTCAAAAAAGGCTGGAACTGGTTCTCTACCTTTATTAATATAGAAGGAGAAGAAGGATTTGCAATGCTACAAGAGGCCTTAGGAACTAATGCAATATTGATAAAATCACAAACGGGCTTTACAAAATATTACGAAGATTACGATGCATGGAGTGGTTCGTTGAAAACCATCGATAACAATAATCTGTATAAGATAAATATGCAAAATGATTATGTTATAACTGTACAAGGTCTATCGACAGATGTTTCTAACTTTAGTCTTTCATTGCTTCCTGGTTGGAACTGGATTAGTTATCCGCTTAGCGAGGAGATGAATCTTAATGACATAGACTTTGGCTTTGTTCCAAAACAAGGTGATTATATAAAATCGAGAGACCAATTCGCAAGATATTACGATGGCTATGGATGGAGTGGTTCGCTTGAATCGTTAAAACCAGGTGAGGGTTACATCTATAACAATACTGATACATTAGTGAAAACATTATCATATTCTAAGAAACAATAATCAAATAAATTAATAAAAGATGAAAAAGATTTTTACAACAATTGCAATTTTGTTATTTGCAAAAACACTTATGTCGGTGGAATTGCATTGGAAAGCAACTCCATTGGAATTTGACATGATTGTTACAGCCGCTGTCTATATTGATGGTATAGAGCAGCAAAATGAGATGCTTGAATTAGGTGTTTTCCTGAATGAACAGGTGAGAAGCAGCGCTTTGCCAATTATTTCTAATATCACAGGAAAATACCTTTATTATTTAAATGTGTATAATGATGAATCAACAGCATCGATGGCGTTTAAATTATATGACCATAAAACTGAAACAGAATTAGTTTTAGACTGTGCTCAAATATTGAGTTTCGTTGATAATGCCGATTATGGTGATGATATAAACCCTTACACCATCACTTTCACCACTCCAGTTCCTGCGGTTACATTTATTGGTAATGGTTCATGGAATAATTCTAACAATTGGCAAAATAATGTGATGCCAACAGCTGATGATGTGGTCGTCATTAACGGAATAGCAGAAATACCAGGAGGAAGTAGCATTGAAATAAAATCTTTGTCAATTAATTCAGGTAAATCTTTGACAATTAATAATGCGGCAAAATTGACTGTGACAGAAAAAGTCGTTAATACCGACGCCGACGCCCTTATAATTGAAGACGGCGGACAGATAATACAGACAAGCGAAAATGTTGCAGCAACATTTAGGAAAAATATCGTTAACCCAACATCATGGAGCTCTCAAAAGAGCGGATGGCAATTCGTTTCTTCTCCAATGACAAATGCTCCAACAGAAGGATTCATACCAGCAAACGGCGATTACGATTTGTTTAGGTTCGACGGTACTCAGGAGCTCCAATGGGTTAACTATAAAAACCATAACGATTTCGAAGCAACATTCCAACAAGGTGTGGGTTATCTCGCTTCTTACGAAAAACAGACAACGGCATCTTTTAAAGGAACTCTTAATAATGAAACAACTTATTATGATTTTCCAATCCCTTATAACTCATCTGATGATTGGGCTAACTTCCATCTTTTAGGTAATCCGTTCAGCTTTGATATCGTTTGGGAAGAAGATATGGATTATAGAAGAATTCAAGACGGTTTTGCGACGATAAACTCTCAAACTGGTGCTTACATATATAATATTGAAGGAAGTATAAAAGTGGGAGAGGGCTTTTTGATTAATGTGACAAGAAGCGGTGCTTACTTAAGATATGATGTGTCTGAAAAATCAAGAAATGAGAAAAAAGACTATATCAACATCGTGGCTTCTAATTCCGGTGGTTCTGATAACCTTATAATCATTTTGGGAGAGAGTGAAAGCTATGGCTTCCCTAAACTAGATAACTTCAATGATGAAATATCTACCGTTTATGTGAAACATGAAAATAATAAATACGGTATCTTTAACAGCGATGCGAATACAACAGAAATTCCTGTATGTTTCGACGCAAATACTATGGGTAATTATACCTTAACATTTGATGTCAATGCTGATTTCGAAACTTTGTATCTTATCGACAGCAAGACAGGTGAGTCGATAAATCTTCTTATGGAAAATGAATATCAATTCATGGCAATGAGCAATGATGCTCCGGAACGTTTCATCTTAAAATTAGACAATGGCCAGCAGTCAGCTGACAATAGTCATTTCGCTTATATCAGCAATGGCAATCTGATAGTTGATGCTGAAGGCGCAGTTCAAATTATAGATATGATGGGCAGAGTGGTTATTGCAGAGGAAAATCATGATGGTATCATAAATGTCAGTTCTTTGGAAGATGCAACGTATATAGTACGCTGTGTAAATGAAAATGAAGTTAAAACTCAAAAAATCGTCATATTATGAAAAAGAAATTGTTTTTAATATTAAGCATAATAGTGTTGTCGGGTGCTAACTTATTGGCACAAAATGATGGATTCTTTACATCAACATACACTGAATTTCGTGAAATAGAAAACGACTGGGGAATTGTTATGCCAGCTTTGCCTGGCCAACATGGTGTTGATTATGACTTCGCTGCTGAAGCTCCTCTTGGCAGCGGCGTACTCTTGCTCGCAGCATTCGCTATGTTAAGGCTAAAGAGAAATGACAAATGACTAAGGGCTAAAGACAAATGATAAAAAGATAAATAACAATAATGGATTGCATGCACTCGGACTGTTGTCCGTTGTCTGTTGTCCGTTGACTTAAATTTCAACATTATGAAAAAGAAACTTTTTACTTTAATGTTTGTTCTTGCAGCGGCTTTATGTGGCTTCGCTCAGGACAGTAACAACGATGACGAAGTTGTAAAAATTGACTTCATGAATCGTAACAATGCGGTGGAAGGTGAGATTATCGTCAAGTTTGCCGATAAGAGTTCCTTCAATCTGAAGTACGACAGAGACGATAATCTGAAAAGCACAGGTATGCCTGCTGTCGATAATTTGTTCGCTAAGTACAAAGTGGAATCTATAAAACAGCTTTGTCCTGGCGATGCTAAGAGACATGATTTCCGTACTTCTAAGAGCTACAATGGTGCCGATGTGGTTGAGCGCGACCTCAGCCGTCTCTGCTTGGTGAAGATTAACGCTAAAGACGGCATGTCAACAAATGAACTCATAGATGAATTCAACGCCATGGATGAGGTGGAGTTTGCTGAACCGAATTATATTATGTACGCTTTGGGAGTTGAGACTACAAGACCACAAGACCACAAGACTACAAGTTATGAGGGTGATGAGAATAGAGATCCTGATTATAATTATTTTGCGTATAAGACTTATAGAAAGGAGCCTTATTATAGCCAGCAGTGGGGTATAAGTGCTACAAATATTGATGGTCTTTGGCAAGCATACGAAGAGAATTTTGATGATAATTCTAGTACTGAACGTCCTGTTATTGCAATTATAGATACTGGTGTTGACATCACTCACCCTGACCTTGCTGCTAACATCTGGACTAACCCTAATGAAATAGATAACGGCAGCGACGATGACGGCAATGGCTTTAAAGACGACTTGCACGGCTGGGATTTCGTGAACAAGACAGGCGATATGCGTGACAATAACAGCCACGGTACACACTGCGCTGGTATTGCCGCTGCTGTTGGCACTAACGGCAAAGGCGTTGTAGGTGCGAACCCTAACGCTTATATCATGCCTGTTACAGTTATGCAAAGCAATGGAACAGGTGCTATCTCTACAATTATTGAAGGTATTGGCTATGCCAAGAACAATGGCGCTGACATTATCAGCATGAGTCTTGGTACTTACGCTTACTCAATAGCTCTTGAACAGGCATTGGCTCAGGCTTATCAAAACTGCGTTATAGTTGCAGCAGCTGGTAATAATGGACTTAATATAGATGACTGGGCTATTTGTGCAAATCCTTATATTATTGATATGCCTTTCTATCCTGCTGCATTTACCTTCGTACTTGCTGTACAGGCAACAATGGATGGAGGTTCTCTTGCTGGTTTCTCTAACTATGATTGCGATGGTCCTTCATACTCTGGATTTGATGAAGAACAATTGTATAATTACGAATTACGTGCTCCTGGTGTAAGTATTTTAAGCACTGTGCCTAACGGTAAGTATAAATATTTCAACGGTACTTCAATGGCTTGTCCTTTGGTTGCAGGTGGTGTTTCGGCTTTATTGACAGCCAAAGATTATCCTTCACAGGAAATGCTATGGGGTGATTTGATTAATACTTCTGGTAACCATGTCGACTTCTTGGCTTGTTATGAGGCAGGACCAGCACCTGCTCAGTTGCAGACGGTTACATATCAGATTACAGATGAAGAAGGTGACGGCGACGGACGCCCTGACGCTGGTGAGACATTGTATTTCTATCCTACATTGCGTACAACATGGGGTGCAGCAGAAGATATTACATATTGGCTCGAATTTGACGAATATGAAGATAATACAACTATAGATTTTATCGAAAACGACAATATAGACTTCGGACATAATCTCTCAGCATACGCCAAGAGCAAGGCTGTTAACCCTGTTAAGATGAAGATTGCAGATAATGTCGTTGACGGACGTTATATTAACTTGGTATTGAAAGCAACATGCCCTAATGCAGAGGAAGTTATGGAACAGCCGTTTACTATACATGTGGAAAACGGCGTTGAGCTTAAAGGTCTTCTTACAGAAGATATGACGCTAAGCCCTGATGTACATTATATAGTAACAGAGTCTTTTGGTGTTACAGAAGGTACAACTCTTACAATTTTGCCAGGAACCATAGTTAAGTTTAAAGATAACATAAGTATGGTTAACAATGGTAAGATAATAGCCAAAGGCGAACCAGGTAATATGATTACCTTTACTAAGACTGATTTAGGACAAGGTGGATATGGTTTGGCTTTAGGACGTAGCGATACTCTCTCTTATTGCATAATAGAATATGCAAGTATAATTGGTAATTCTAAAACCCCGATATATTATGAATATTGTTATTACGATGATGACTATGAGTTTGAATATATGAATGAAATCTTGAACTCGGGAACAGGAATTAATAATATTGATATTATTTATTCAAGAAATGCTTTGTTAGATAATTGTATTGTTAGGTATAATAATAGTAGTTATCCTGATCTTTTGCACGGTGTGAATGTAACAAATACAAATGTGATGTATAACGATGGACCTATAAGTTTACCTGCTTATCGTACAGCTAATACTACGGTTGATGGATTGCAAATAGAATGTTGGAATGGACCTGAAACTTCATTAGAATCTGCTAATAATGTGATAGGAAATTATTTTGAAACTAATGATAATAAACATTCTACTCATTCATCTGGTACTTATTCTAGTTATGTTCTTTTAGGTAATGTCTTTAATAATTATCAAGTAAATTATTATGGTAATATTTTATCATACAATGATGTTGGTATTGATGGTTCATCAATGATAGTATGTCCTATGAGTGGTACCTATCTCGGTTCTTCAAAAGATGAGATAATAAGTTCTCATATCTATGATATAGACACTCCTGGTTCATCTACTTTTAATGATATAGATGAAAGTACTGCTGAGCGTCGTCCTTCTTCTAATGCTCATGGTATCGTTTGGAAAGTCCTCGTCAATGGCAAGGATGCTCAGGATGAGTTTGATGAAGTCACTCCTCTCGGTGTGGGCCGTCATAAGTTTGAGGTTTATTTTAACAGAGCTATGAACACTTCTGTTACTCCTATGGTGGCTATGGGTGTGCGTCCTCCTTACACTCAGAATGCTATCGCAACAGATGGCAACTGGAATGAAGATGGTACAATATATACTGTATATTTAGACTTAGATGCATCTGCTGTGACCGACGGTCTCAACCGTATCTATGTGGCTAATGCGGAAGATGACGAGTTCTTTGAAATTCCTTTTGAAAACAAACGTTTCAACGTGCAGGTAGCTGCTGCCGGTTCAATGAGTGCCGGTTTCGAGGCTACTCCTGGTATTGGCAAGGTTGATTTGGTCTGGGAAAACGACTCTACTTATTTCAACGACCATCTTGGATGGAATATGTATCGTTACCAGAGAAATGAAAGAGGTATCAATACTGATACATTGCTAGTAAATAATGAATTGATAACTGATACATTATTTACAGACTTTGATGTCGTTCCTGGTGAGCGTTATTATTATTTCTATAAGACATTGCGTACTAACCTCACAGAGAGCGAAGCATCAAACAATGTCTCTACAGTACCTCTCACAGCGCAGCTCGGTGATGCTAACGGCAGTCTGAATGTTGACATAGCTGATATCGTTACTGTGGTTTCTTATATCACAGGTGAAACACCTCAGCCTTTCGTGTTCGGTGCAGCTGACGTTAATGGTGATGGTGAGATTGATGTCATGGATATTGTTGGTATAATCAATATCATTGTTTCAGGAAAATACGAAGCTGACAGAAATCCTCAAGCTACAGCTGTATATTCAATAGTTGATGATATTCTATATGTAGACACTCCAGTGGAACTTGGCGGCGTACAGGTTTTCTTGAACTGTGACGAAAATGAAAATATAGAAGCTCTATCAGTAATGGACGACTTTGAACAAGTCGGTCAGTTCGTCGATGAAGATAGATATTTGTTCTTGGCTTACAGTCTCAGCGGAGCAAAACTCACAGCTGGTAAACACGCTATCTTAAGAATAGGCGATGCCGAAGTGGATGATATGATTTTGTCGGACACACAAGGTGTTAATGTAATTGCAGTGGAAGATATGATGAACATCAATACACCTACAGAAGTATATGCACTCAACAAAGCATATCCAAATCCATTCAACGGCAGTCTTAACATACCTTACGTCGTTGGTGCAGCAAGTGCTAAAGTGACATTGACCATCAGCAATATGATGGGACAGGAAGTTGCCAATATCAATCTCGGCACACAAAGCAGAGGCGAATACAATTACGAATGGCAACCTAAGTCAGACATGCCGGCAGGCATCTATATTATCAATATGTACGTTAACGGCAATATGATGCAAAGAGAAAAAGTAGTTTATATGAAGTAATAATAGTTTAAGGTTTAAAGTTTAAGGTTTAAAGATTTTGAAGTCTTTGACCTTAAACCTTAAGCCTTAAGCCTTAAACCGATAATAAAATGAAAAAAATATCAATAATAATAACACTCGGCTGTTTACTCGGATTAAACATGCCTTTGAGTGCTCAGAGCACAGGAACTGAGAATGGTCACGAATGGGTTGACCTTGGATTGCCTTCTGGATTGAAATGGGCAACATGTAATGTGGGAGCCAAGACACCGGAGCAATGCGGTAACTATTACGCATGGGGAGAGACAAAAACAAAAGATGAATATACACAAGCAAATAGTCTGACATACGGAAAAGATATAGATGACATTTCTGGCAATGCACAATACGATGCGGCTACTGCTAACTGGGGTGGTGATTGGAGAATGCCTACAGAAGAAGAAATGCAGGAGTTGATGAATTACTGCACTTTGGAATGGACTAAACAAAATAGAATTAAAGGCTATAAAGTAACTGGACCTAATGGGAATAGTATATTTTTACCAGTTACAGGATTTTTTAGTGGGAATTATTTTTATAGTGGAACATGTAATCTTTCTTACTATTTGATATCCACTCCTAATGGTAAGGAATCTTACAAAAGTTTCGAATTTAAAAGTGATTACATATATTTGGGCAGTAATCCACGTTGCAACGGCTATTCTCTTCGTCCTGTTAAAAGCAGAGTCGGCATTGAAACTCCAGGTGTTATAATATCAGAAGTAAAATGTACAGATGTTACGACAATTATAAGAACATACGTTACAGATGGCGGTGGTCAAATCATAGAACGTGGCTTCTACTGGGGAACAAACATAGAGCCAAGCGAAGCTGACAATAAAGTTGTTTTGGAAAATGAAGTAGGATATATAAGCAATCCATTGATTAATTTAACACCAAATACCACATACTATGTAAAAGCATACGCAATAAATAGTGAAGGCACTTCATATAGTGAGGTGGTATCGTTTATAACATTGGAAAATCCAAAGGAATATGATTATGTAGATTTAGGTCTGCCATCAGGCTTGAAGTGGGCAACACATAACATAGGAGCTACATCACCAAGCGAATACGGCAACTATTACGCATGGGGTGAAGTGGTGCCAAAAGAAGAATATACACAAGCCAATAGCTTGACAAACAACAAGCCTATGGATGATATCAGCGGTACACAATATGATGCAGCTACATTTAACTGGAGTGGAGACTGGAGAATGCCAACAGATGCGGAAATGCAAGAACTGATAGATAACTGTACTTGGACATGGACAACACAGAATGGTGTTAATGGCTATAAGGTAACATCTAAGACAAACGGTAATAGTATCTTCCTCCCTGCTGCGGGCAACCATTACAGGTCTTCGCTCAACGGCGCTGGAAGCTACGGTTACTATTGGACTTCTACACCTTACTTCAACAACTACCGTTACGCATACTCCCTCTATTTCGATAGTGGCTATCAGAACACGACCAACATCAGCCGCGACAACGGTCTATCTGTTCGTCCTGTTCGAGAATAAGAGCGTAGCGTATCCAATTTATTTGGTTCATTTGATTTATTCCCGTGGGGCTCTTAAATGCCCGACGAAATTTTTTTTTTTTTTTGAATGTAGAGACGCGTCAATGTAACCTAAAAAAATAAACACACATGAAGTGACCCCAAAAGTTTTTTGTCCAAACTTTTGGGGTCACTTCAACATTGACACGTCTTAATGATATGATGAATAAAATATTTCGTGTTAATTTCGTGCAAATTTGTGGACAATAAAAAAAGGAAACCGATTTCTCGATTTCCTTTTCGTGAACTGGGCGGGAGTCGAACCCACAACCGCCTGATCCGTAGTCAGGGACTCTATCCAATTGAGCTACCAGTCCAACTGATTTCGAGTGCAAAGATAC
>JAZLEF010000080.1:0-9966 GCA_045615125.1 Bacteroidales bacterium | reverse complement strand
TGATAAGGGAGATCTTTCAGAAAATGCCGAATATGATGCTGCAAAAGAAGCTCAACAACATCTCGAAATGAAGATTGTCGAACTTCAACAATTAATCATGAGTGCTCGCGTACTCGATGAATCAAAAATGGATACATCTAAAGCTCTGCTTCTCTCAACAGTGAAAATTAAGAACTTGAAAACTAATGCTGTCATGGCTTATACTCTCGTTCCTGAAAAAGAAGCTGACCTTAAAAATCATAAAATATCCGTCACTTCTCCAATCGCTAAAGGTCTTCTCGGAAAATCTGTAGGCGATCAAGTGGAAATTCAAGTACCTGCTGGTAAGGTTATGTTCGAAATCATTGAAATAACACGTTAACATTATGGCAACAATTTTCTCAAGAATAATTAACGGTGAAATACCTTGCTATAAAATAGCTGAAAACGATAAATTCTTTGCTTTCCTCGACATCAACCCTTTGATGAAAGGTCATACTCTCGTCATTCCTAAAAAAGAAGTAGATTATATCTTCGACATAGAAGATAACGACCTCGGAGAAATGATGATATTTGCTAAACAAATAGCAAACAAGATAAAGGATGTTATCCCTTGTGTTAAAGTCGGTGTGGCTGTGATAGGACTCGAAGTGCCTCACGCTCATATTCACCTCGTGCCAATGCAGAAAGAAGGTGATTTAGACTTTAAACGCGCTAAACTTCAACTCTCACAAGAAGAATTCATAGAGATACAAAAACAATTAGCGTTTTAATATCAGAGAACGCATAAAACAAGAAACTCAAAAACTCAGGATTATAATTTAAACATTCTGGGTTTTTGAGTTTTTTTTATGTTATAAACAGAAACCAATACTTAATTTAAAAGTGAAATTGTCGAAGACCTTGTCAAACGAATAAGGTCCGTAACGATAAAATATTCCTACTCCTAATTTGTTGAATGAAGTCTTTATAATATTGTCGATGATGAGCCCACTTTCGTAATATCCTTTGCTCAGATCATTTAAATCGTAATTGTTGTTGCCATCGCTTAAATATCCAAATGCAATATTTGTCACGACAATTAATTCTGGATGGAATTTCTTAAAATCTATTAACAAATTTCTGAAGTTATGAGAGAAAAACAATGCGGCGAATCTGTCACAGAAAAACTCATCTGGAATCATTGTGTTAAAATTGTCTGTGCTATATAATTCAAATTTTCCGTCTCTGCTTCCAAAAATATTGAATAATTCTGTTATAGGTGCGATGCCATTAATATATCCCATTTGTGCGGTAATAGTAGTGGCACCGATGTATCGCGACTCTTTGATGCCTTTAAAAAGAAATTCCGCTTTGTCGAAATTGTATGGACTTCCAAAAATATCCTTTAAGTTTTTTTGATATGAAATCCAAATGATAGGATTTGGTATACCTTCTGCACTTATTTTCTTACCTTTCTTGACGAACTTTTCGTTGAATGCGATTCTCAATACAAAATCCAAAGTGTTCAATCGATAAGTCGTCGACTCTTGCCATTTAAAAGGTGTTTTGTCAGCTATTTCAAAGTTGACGAAACCTTTGAGATATTTGTTAATATATGTCGAATAATTAACGCTAACCTTATTATTTAAAGACGTAGCCATGACATAAAATGACTTGTAGTCTGAAGGGTCGAAGATATTTGTTTTGCTTTCGAAGCCATAATCACCTAATCTCTCGAATTTATGTTCTGCAGAAAACTTCAGCTTCATGTCTTTTGAACCTAGTAAATGAAAATTCAAATTTCCTCCATAATTGAATTCTTTCGCTTTAAACCAATAATCGCCGAATCCGCCTATTGAAAAATGTTTAGAGACCTTGTCGTTGGTTCTTAATCCCAATCCTAGCATAAAACCATTACCGATGTTATAGTCAATAATGTCGTCGATATTAAGATTCACTATACCTAAAGGAATCTCGTTTCCTGTTAAAGAATTTATCGATTCAAAGACTTTGTCAAAGTTGAAACTCATTTCCTTGAAAGCGTCTTCTACATACTTGTAAGTCGCTTCCAATCGTTCCTCGTCAAGTTTTTCATAACGATAATATTTGATAATGTCATCTGATTTTCCTGCGTTGTCATTGACGCAATATTCGCTCATGTCGAAAATATTCTTGTCTATTTCAGTGTTGATTTCTATCTCGCTGATATAACTTTTGCCAATACCACATAAGATACCGTCAGTGTTAGCATCGACGGCGCCTTCTAAAACGATTTTTAAGTTTGTGTTAAGTTGCTTTGGGAACCACACTCCATCAACTTTTTCATATAATTGCTGAATATCGATGTTGAAAAATTCTTGCTTTGTAGGAGCAGCCTTTATGTTTTGTATCGCCCAGTTATCGGAGTTGATGGTCATTGTTCCTCTCAAGGAATTGAAAGTGGTGTTTTTATAAGGCGCAAATGCGATGGTGAAAATACTATCGTTTTCTTCTGTCATAAATGCGTCTTCTAAAAAGAAGATGTATTTGTTCTTGCTGCCTTTGCTTATAGGATTGACGTATTTCTTGTTGTTTATCGTGACTAAGTCTTCTTGAAAACCTATACTTTGTATATTCTCCAGAAGATAAACCCCTTGAGATTCCTTCATTCCAGAGACTTTGTTTGCTAATATGATTTTCTTGTTTTTGTTGGGTTTTTCGTAATATTGCTCAGATACGGTTTCCATTGCCATAAGGTCGTTGTTGCGGAATTCTTCAAACGCCATGTCGCCAGGTGGCAAGTTGGTGGTATCGACTGCAAAAATCATATAGTCATACATTTTATAATGATATGAATTCAGATTTTTGGTATTGTTAGAGTCTCTATATTTAAAAACGCTGTCGATGATTCTGTTTGCTGGATTATTGTTTCCATCAATCACAATTTCTGACAATTCGATGTTTTGTGGTTTAAGTCTTACATGAATTTCATTTTCACTATCCGTGATATCGATTTTCTTTTTTTCATAACCTACGAAAGAAAATGTGAGATTCTTTATTTCCTCTTTGCTTTTTATGATGAAATTGCCGTCGATGTCAGTCGTTGTTCCTAGAGTTCCATTTCCATTGACGACGATATTCACGAAAGCCAATTTCTCTTTAGAAATTTCGTCCGTGACAATGCCGCTGATGAAATTCTGACCGCTAATTTCCAGAAATAATAATGACAGAAATATTAATACAATGAATCTTCTCATACTTTTATTTTATAATGTCAACAGACCTTTAGTCCTTAGCCTTTAGTCCTTAGTCATCAATTTCTCATTATTCTTATGTCTGTCTTTGTCGCGACTGGTCTTCTTTTCTAGATTTTTTTTGAGAGCTTCTGTTAGGTCGACACCTGTTTGATTGGCGAGACAAATAAGCACGAATAAGACATCAGCCATTTCATCGGCGAGATTGTATTGCTTGTCGGATTCTTTGAATGATTGTTCGCCGTATTTTCGTGCTATTATTCTTGCTAATTCACCGACTTCTTCTGTGAGTAGAGCCATGTTTGTCAGTTCATTAAAATAACGTACGCCGAGTGTGTTAATCCATTCGTCAACTATTTTTTGAGCTTCTTCTATTGTCATGATATATATTTTCCACAAAGTTAAAAAAATCAGAAATTCACCATCTAATAAACTCAGAAAAAAACTTACATTTGCAAAAAATAATAAGACGTGGAAAATACTTTTACTTTAGTTGCAAAGACATTGCCAGGATTTGAACAGCTTCTGGCAGAAGAATTAGCTGCATTAGGAGCAGAGAATATTAACATATTATATCGTGCTGTAAGTTTCGATGCCGACAAGGCTTTGATGTACAAAGCGAATTATTGTCTTCGTACGGCATTACGTATTTTGAAACCTGTTCAGACTTTCGTGGCTCGTAACGAGTTGATGTTATATAAGAAGATTTTTGAAATCAAATGGCATGAGATTTTCGGTATTGAAGAGACATTCGCCATCGATGCTGTGGTAAGTGGAAATTACTTCACTCACTCGCAATATGCAGCTCTTAAAGTGAAAGACGCCATCGCTGATGAGTTTAGACAGAAATATGGCGCACGTCCATCTGTTGACACAGAGAATCCTGATTTGAGAATCAATATACATATTGAAAATGAAAAGGTAACGCTTTCTTTCGACAGCTCTGGCGACTCCTTGCATAAGAGAGGCTACCGTAAAGCTGTCGACAAGGCTCCGATGAATGAGGTGCTGGCTGCTGGTCTTATCAAGATGACAGGCTGGAAAGGCGATAAGAATTTCGTCGATTGCATGTGCGGTTCTGCTACAATACCTATCGAGGCAGCTATGTTGGCAATGAATATACCAGCAGGTTATTTCAGAGAAAGTTACGGTTTCATGAAATGGCACGACTTCGATGAAAAATTATGGAAAGAAGTACGACAAGCAGCCGATGACGAAATATGTGACTGTGATTATGAAATCATGGCTTCCGACCATTCAGCGAAAGCCGTACAGATTGCCAAATCTAACATCCAAGGCGCACACTTGTCACACGACATCACTCTTCTCCAACAGGATATGTTTGAGATGACACCTCCTGAAGCTCCTGGCATCTTGCTCATCAACCCTCCTTACGGTGAACGTCTCGAAGAAAAAGACATCGTAAATCTTTATAAAGGAATAGGCAACACATTAAAGCGCAACTTCAAAGGTTATGAGGCTTGGGTTATTAGCAGCAATATTGAGGTGTTGAAACTCATAGGACTTAAACCATCAAAGAAGATAGAGGTTTATAACGGCTCCTTAGATTGTCGTTTCTATAAGTTCGAAATCTTTGAAGGTTCTTATAAAGATATGAAAACTAGAAAAGCTGAAAATAATAAAGAATAAATCATGAAACGAATACTGACTTTTTTCATTTGTTTGTCATTGTTTTCTTGTAAAGAAAAAGTTGACTTCAATCCGATGTCTAATTTTCCTGATGAAAAAATAGTGACATTAGATATGGACTTACATGGCGTTGTTAATAATGGCATCGTTATTCCATCTGAAAATCAATGTGAGGAGTCGGCATTCGTTTTTAATTTCAATGCTAAAAAAGGTCAATATTATAAGATTTATTATCAGAATGAATCATATAAATTTGATAATAGCGACAGCCTGAATAACGAGAATTTCTACGGCAGTTGGGAAGATGTTAATATTGGTTTCAAGAAGGTTGAAGAAAGCGGCTTGGTGACCGACAGCTTCAGAATAGTAGGAAATCCACGCGATGAGAAGAGGTTTTACGGAGCCGATTTGTCGAAAAATAATTTTAATGAACGGGCTGTGGAGAAAGTGATAGAAGCCATCCGAAACAACCACGATTGGTTAGAATCGGTGAAGGCTAAGGCTGTCAATAATAATTTCTCATTAGAAAGACAGTTGTATCTCGATGCTGTTTGGATTATCAACGATAACAAGAACAGAGGCGATGTAAACAATAGATTCAAACGCAATCCTCGTGTGGGTGAATATTCTTTCATGCTTGTCGTTTGCGAGGAAGACGCCTTGGATGAGATTCCTGAATATATCAAGAATATCAGTCTCACCGATGAAAAAGGCAATTTCGTCAATCCATATTTCTATTTCTCACTAAATAAAAACAAAGACATCAAAGTTGTTGTGCGCGACAGACGTCTAAAGACACGAGCTGTCATCTCTCCTGAACATGGTATCTTCTTGGATGAGACTGTCGTCAAGACCAACGATTTCTCTATCAATAATTCTAATCCGAGGTGCAGCGACTCCGATGAGATGTATTCCAATGCTTTGTACAAACAGTTTTTAAGTGACGTCAGCCGACAATATACATTGAGAAATATTCCGCTTATAAAAGATGTCGTCTCTGATGAAGCTCCTTATACTATGAAAGAATATGAGGAGGCAAAGATAAAATATGATAGCTCACAGCTTCAATATAATTATCCTGTTGTGTCGGATAATCTTGGAACAACGGTGAGACTTAACGACGACAACAGCATCTCTTTGATAAACCCAGGTAATGACGACTTGAATAATCTGCATAAGGAATCAACGGGCATTGTGACGAGAGTAGGTTTTACTTACGGTAAATTCCGTGGCAAGATAAAGTTCCCTGTTATGCTCAACGAGGAAAATATATGGAACGGATTGACATACGCCTTCTGGCTGATATATCAAGACGACCATTCTTGGAACAACAGAAGACGAAGCACTGCAGGCGGCGGTTATTTAGATAAGAACATCGACCCTGAACAACAGCAGGTCAGACATCACGACTATCATTATTCAGAGATAGATATCGAGATAGTGAAGGCTTCAAGATATTGGCCTAAATATTATTATGAGGACCATAGCGAAATTATTGCGGAAAATCCAAAGATGAACGATGAGATAATGTATTGCTGTACCAACTGGGATCTGGCGACGAGAGAACCAGTTAATTTTGCATCAGGCATCAACAAAATTCCGTATAAAGGAAAGACATACGAAGCAATGCGCTGGACTGATTTATATAAGGCTTTGACGATAAAATCTGCTATCAGCAATGAAGCCTTTAAGGAAGATTATTATTACTATGAGATAGAATGGCGTCCTGATGAGATTGTCTGGCGCGTTGGCCCATCCGAAGATAATATGCGCGTTGTCGGTTATATGAATGATGAATATACAGCGATACCAAATAACCAGATGTTATGCATAGTGACACAGGAATATCATTATTCAGAATGGTGGCCACCTGTCGTTTTTGAACAAGGACTGATTCCATATAACAAGACCGACATTGAAGGAAAAGTCTATGAGATTGTAATAGAGTAATTCTTTTATCCTATGAGAACACTCGTAGTTTTTATATTGTTTCTTTTGTTAGGAGTCACCGAGGGAAAGACGCAAAGACTCAATGACGCAAAGACACAAAGTGAAGACTCTGCGACTCTGTGACTCTGTGTCTTTCCACGAATCCCAAATTCGTAAAGCCGACTTTCTTTATAAAAACTATCTCCCTCAATATAATTTCGAAGAAGTGAAAGCAGCGATGGAGTTCTTTGATTCAACTAGGAATGAGGAATTAGCAATTAAGGAAGTGGAAACAGGAAAGTGGGTTAAATAGGAATTCACGAATCTTGTCTATAATATGTGCAGATAAAGAAGTGTTATACCGATTGGATTGTTAATTAAATAGTGGATAATCAATAGGTTACCTCCCCATATTTTTGTAAAAAATATTAAAAAAACGTTTGGATTTTTGAAATTAAATTATATACTTTGCCGAACGGAAAATGAAAGGATATAATATGGAAAATAACATATAAAAATAGAGTTGAAAATTGAAAACAGAAAAATTAAATTTATTAACAATTAAAATTTTAAAATTATGAAAAAGGTATTTAAATTTGCTTTAGCGTTATGCATTATTATTTGTATTTCAAGTTGTGGTAAAGATTCTTATTTCAATTGTTTTCTTCACCTGACGAACAGCACAGAGCATAACATATATATTGAAAAAAGAATAGATGAAAATTCTGTTAATCTTACAACAATTGCTGCTAACGAAGTTAACAAATATGTTCTCGGAGAAATAGACCGTCACATAGGTGAAGATTATCCGCCAGAGACATTTATTATAGAGAAATTGCAAAATATAAGAATCTATAGAGAAATCAATGATACCATACAGGAATTGCCAAGACATTATTATGACAATCTTGATGATTTCACACTTCTTACAGATTTCTTTATGGGAACCTATGAAATGTACTATTGCTTAAATGTCACAGAAGAAATGTTTCAATAGTTATTCTTGATTCACAATCCATCTAGCGTCTTCGTAGATGACGGTCTCGAGATCTTTGTTGTTGTCTCTTGCCTTTTGTTCAAGGAAATCCATCATTTCTTTATTGCCTCTCCATTGTTTTACGAGGTCGTTGACTTTATTTTCGAAAATCATTTCTTCTGTCACAAAGGTCTGGTCGCGGAGTAGGGCTTTGTTGTTTAAGATATTGTCAGCCTCTATTCTGTAAATCTCTTCCAGCGCTTTTCCTTGTATGCTGGCTTGTGCCTTGAGTGCCTCGACCCAATTCTTGTCTTCTTCAATGGTGTTGGCGGTGATAGCCATTTTTATTTCTTCCTCGTTTCTTATTGTTGGGTTTTCTACGTTCATGATGCCTTTTATGATATAAGGTTTATCGATGATTTTCTGTCTAGCTTTTTCCTTTGAAATACCAAGGCTGTCGGCGATACGACATGTCTCTGTTTCCATGAGACTGTCGGAGACACATAAGGCGAGGAGTGCTTCTTCCACGAATTTGTATGTGGCTTTGTACCATTGATGTCCTGAAGTATAAAATACGACATAATCGGCACGTAGTATGCTTCTCAAAAGATTTATCTCGTTTTTGTATAGGTGAGTCCTGTCGAATCCTCTGAATACGTCTTCGTTATAGAACAAGATTTCAACGTCATCCATGATTTCTTCCCAAGGCAGCTGCTCGTTAAGTCCCCAGATGAAAGAGTCGCCTACGAACAAGACCTTAGGTTTTTTGCAATTCTCGTCACATTCTATCTCGACATTTAACTTATAATCCATGCTTTTGTTTCTGATAGGAAATAAGAGATTCAAGGATGCCTCGTCGTTGTGACATTTTATATAATGAGACTCGGGCTTGCCGTATTTTATCTTTGGAATGCCGAAGTCGTTAAGGCTATTCATGAATCTGAAAAGAGAGTCGTAGCCATAGACCGCAGTATATTGCCAGTGGTTGTCGGTCTTAGGAAACACCGGATAATCCATGGTGTCTTTCATGTTTCTGAACCAGCTCGTCATTTCAATATTGGGGAATCCAGCGTCGGTGAGTGCCTTGGAGTAATATTCCAAGGAGTTGATGGTGCTGGTGTCTTTCTCCCTTCTCGGTAGATATTCGGGATAGACATAGACCTTGCTCGGTGCTATGAAAGAAAGAAATTCTATGTCGTATGATTTTAATATGTTTCTCAGCTGACACATCATCTCGACATTTTTGTCGAAATAATCTTTGGCTTTTTCGGCTGTGGCGAATGCGCTATATTGTTCAGTGCCATAATAATCTTTGACGGCTCCTTCGTAGAAAATCCAGTTGTCTTTGCCAGGAGTGAGAAAATGTATGTATGTCTTTTTGAAAAAAGACCATACATATTGGTTGTAGATGCGTATTACGTTTTCTCTGAACCCGAAGTTTTCTGACACATATTTTTCCAACTGTGTCTGATATTTACCTTCGGAAAATGATTCCTGTGAAAGTTCGGGAAAGTCGGTCTTATCGGTAAAACCTGTCAGAGGCTTGACTTTGAATATGTCAAATTGTTCTTGAACTAATGGCAGCCAAAGTATCACCATTAGTATAGAGAAGAGTATGATATGTATTTTTTTGTTTTTCATCAGAATCTGAAATAAATGAATGGACTGAAGCCTGTTGCGTTAAGAGCGCCTAAACAGAAAATGAAACCTAATATTGATAATACGAAAGCTGTGATATGTTGTTTGGTATTATACTCTGTGAAATAAACTTTCTCCTGCCATCTCAAGCCGAACTTGCTGAGGGTGATGAATGAGAAGAAAGCAGCGATAATCATAGTGGTATAGAAGTGCGGGTTGTCGGAGAAGTGGAAAGGCGTGAAGTCGAAGGCGAACAGTCGTTTGATGAAGAGCCATGAAAGGTCTATTCTTTCGATGCGGAAGAAGCATCGTGTCAAGACTATTATAGCGAATGTTATTATTACGGAAGGTATTCTTCCCAATTTGTTGAGCCATCTGACGAGGAAGAGTTTGTCGGCGCAGATGAAGATGCCTTGCAAGGCTCCGTATATGACGAAGTTCCATGCGGCTCCGTGCCATAATCCTGATACCAGAAAACAGAACCATAGGTTGAAATATCTTCTTGCTTCCGTCTTGACGCGGCTTCCGCCTAATGGGAAATACAAATAGTTTTTGATGAAGACGCTGAATGTCTGATGC
>JAZLEF010000079.1:0-4007 GCA_045615125.1 Bacteroidales bacterium | reverse complement strand
TTCGCGAATCTGACATACTTCTTCATGTAGTCGACATCTCACACCCTGACTTCGAATCACAGATTGAAGTAGTCAACAAAACCCTTAACGAAATAGGCGCAGGTGACAAAAAGACCATTATGGTTTTCAACAAAATAGATGCATATAGTTATGTCGAAAAAGAAGAAGACGATTTAACACCAGTAACAAAATGCAACTATTCTCTTGAAGACTGGAAGAAGACTTGGATGGCAAAAGGCCACTCATGTATCTTCATCTCAGCTGTTGAAAAAGACAACTATCAGGAGTTCAGAGATCTTTTATATCAAGAGATAAAAGACATGCATGCCATCAGATACCCTTACGACAACTTCTTATATTGACAAACATGTACATCGACACTCATTCACATATTTATGACGAGGCTTTCGACACCGACAGAGAATTGGTGTTTCAGAGAGCTCTTGAAGTCGGTGTCGAGATGGTGCTGCTTCCTAACACAGATGAAAGCACCATCAAACCCTTGATGAACTTCTACGAAAGCCACCTCGACAACTGCAAAGTAATGATGGGTCTTCATCCAGAAGGCGTCAAGGAAGACTACAAACGTCATCTTTCTGTCATCGAAAAAGAGATGGAGAAACAATGTTGGGTCGGCGTTGGAGAAATAGGTCTTGATTTATACTGGGATAAGACATTTGAAAAACAGCAAGTTGAGGTTTTAAGAGAACAACTTGCATGGGCTAAGCAATTAAAGTTACCAGTGTCGCTACACACCCGCGAAGCCTTCGACCTTATGTTTAAAGTGCTGGAACACGAACAAGACGGAAGCCTCAAAGGCGTATTCCATTGTTTCAACGGAACGAAAGAACAAGCCGACATCGCCATTTCCTTGGGATTTCACCTCGGACTCGGCGGCGTCATCACATATAAAAACTGCGATGTCAAAAGTTTCTTGAATGAGATACCTTTAAATAAAATACTTCTTGAAACAGACGACCCATATCTTCCACCGGTGCCATACAGAGGAAAGAGAAACGAGATTTCTTATATGACAGAGGTAGCTAAGAAAATCGCAGAAATAAAACAAATTGACATCAAAGAAGTTGCAGAAGCAACATCATATAACGCAAGACAATTATTTAATCTATAACATAAAATTTTCGGTTATGTCAGGAGAAAAAACTTCATTATTAATACTTTATACCGGCGGCACCATCGGAATGATGCAAGACCCACAGACTGGCAGTTTAATACCTTTTGACTTTGACAATCTTTACGACCATCTGCCAGTTTTGAGAAACTTGGATTATCAGCTAGACTTTTATGCTTTCGATAATCTCATAGATTCTTCAAACATGACACCTGATTTCTGGGTAACATTGGCAGAGAAAATAGAAAGCTGCTACGAGAAATATGACGGATTCGTTGTATTACACGGCTCCGACACAATGGCTTACACAGCATCAGCCTTGAGTTTTATGTTAGAAAATCTTAACAAACCAGTCGTTTTCACTGGCTCACAATTACCTATGGGTATGGTAAGAAGCGACGGAAGAGAGAATATTATCGCAGCCATCGAGATAGCTGCTGCCAAAGACCAAGACACCGCCATGGTCCCAGAAGTGACAATATTCTTTGAAAATCAACTTCTCAGAGGCAACAGAACAACCAAACACAATGCAGAACATTTCAACGCCTTCGTTTCAGGCAACTATCCATCACTCGCCGATGTTGGTGTTCGAATTAAATATAATAAGGAATATATAATGAAGCCTAACTTCAAAAAGTTAAAACTTCATAAAAAATTAGACAACAATGTCGCGATTTTAAAATTATTCCCAGGCATCACAAAGGAATTTGTTCATCATACACTGAACACACCTAATTTAAAAGCATTAATTATCGAGACATACGGTTCTGGCAATGCACCGACCGCATCATGGTTCATCGATGGATTGAAAGAAGCCATCGACAAAGGATTGATAATTTATAATGTAACACAATGCAAATCCGGCTCTGTGGAAATGGGACGTTATGAAACCAGCTTAGACTTAAATAGAATAGGTGTATTAAGCGGACACGACATCACCACAGAATCAGCGATAGCCAAATTGATGTATCTGTTAGGAGAAGGATACACCACAGAAAAGATCAAAGAGTTATTACAGACACCTATCAGAGGTGAGATGACAATTTAAAACAGGAAGTATTTGAGAGAAAAGATACATATCAACTAGTTTTTTTGAAAATATAGGGTAGAAAAAAGAAAAGTTTTCTTGAGCAAAAAAAAATAATAATAATATTTACGCTCAATTTTTTCAAAAAAAACATTGATATTTCAATAGTTAAGTCAAAGCGAAAAAAGAAAATATTGTTTAAAAATAATTTCGTTTTTAAAGAAAAAAATATGTAACTTTGGAGCGAATTTTTTAAGGCTTGTAGAGGGAGAGATGTCCGAGTGGTTTAAGGAGCACGCCTGGAAAGTGTGTATACTCCAAAAGGGTATCGCGGGTTCGAATCCCGCTCTCTCCGCAGGAACTTAAAATTCAGCTTGTTAACAATAAAATTGAAATAAACTAAGTTAAATTAAAATAAGTAATCAATCAAAAAATTAAAAAGTAGTAATCAACATTTCCAATTATGAAAAAATTAATTGCTTTACTCACAATTGCTGGTTTTTTGACATTTGGAATCAGCAATTCAGTTCTTGCACAGCAAGATGAAAACACACCACAAACAGAGCAAGTAGCTACAGAAGAAGCTGCTCCAGTTGAAGAAGTTGTAACAACAACAATGACAGAAACAGAAGAAGAAGCACCAACATTCCACGAAGTTCTTAAGAAACAATACATCGACGGTGGTTGGGGATTCATGACACTCGTTCTCGTCTGTTTAGTACTCGGTTTAGCTCTTTCAATCGAAAGAATTATTTACTTAACATTAAGCACATCAAACACTAAGAAATTAGTTGCTGAATTAGAAGTTGCTTTAAATCAAGGTGGTATCGACAAAGCTAAGGAACTCTGCCGTAACACACGCGGTCCTGTCGCAAGTATCTTCTACCAAGGTTTAATGCGTTTCAACGACGGTCTTGATGAAGTAGAAAAAGCTATGATTTCATACGGTTCAGTTATGAACGGTAACCTTTCAAGCGGCACAAGCTGGATTACATTATGTATCGCTTTAGGTCCTAACTTGGGATTCTTCGGTACAGTTATCGGTATGGTTCAAGCTTTCGACGCTATCGCAGCAGCTGGTGACATCAGCCCAACAATCGTTGCTTCAGGTATGAAAGTTGCTTTGTTAACAACAGTTTTCGGTTTGATCACAGCTATGGTTCTCCAAGTTGCTTATAACTTCATCCTTAACAAAATTGAAAGCATCTTGAATGACATGGAAGAAAGCACAATCAGCTTCATGGACATCTTGAATGACTATTCAAACAAAATCAACAAGTAATTTAGTAACACTAAAACCCATTAACAATGGAAGATAAATTATTCAAAATAAGTAGGTACATTTTATGGGGACTTGTTGGCATTAGCGTGATAATCCTCGCAATCTGTGCATTCAAAGGCGAATCAAGCGCAGATATGCAGATGTACTTAACATACGCACTCGTAGGTTTACTGGTTGTTGCTATACTTTTCGTTCCTATCTATGGAGTAATCGTTGACCCAACTAGTATCAAGAAAATAGGCATTGCTTTAGGTGCATTCGCAATAGTAGCTTTAGTTGCCTATATTATCTCTCCAGGTGCAACATTAAGTCAAGAATATTTAGAATCAATGAACGTCACAGCAAGTAATGAAGCTGTATGTGACTTCTTGATGATGTTCGTTTACATAATGCTCGGAGGAACAATATTAGCAGTACTCGGCTCTGCAATAGCAAAACTCTTTAACTAATTAAGAAAAATCAATATGGCAAGACAAAAAAAGAAAGTACCGGATCTCAATGCAGGTTCAATGGCCGATATCTCTTTTTTGCTGTTGGTATTCTTTCTAGTTACAACAACAATGGAT
>JAZLEF010000078.1:0-11900 GCA_045615125.1 Bacteroidales bacterium | reverse complement strand
TGCAGCTTTCGAAGAATGGAACGTACATATCCACGTGCCAGAAGGTGCTACGCCAAAAGACGGTCCTTCAGCAGGTATCACGATGCTGACAGCTCTGACATCGGCATTCACACAGAGAAAGGTGAAGAACCAACTTGCGATGACAGGCGAGATAACATTGAGAGGCAGAGTGTTGCCTGTAGGCGGAATACAAGAGAAGATGCTTGCTGCCAAACGCAATGACGTTACTGATGTCATCTTGTCAGTCGAAAACAAACGAGACTTCTCTGAGATAAAAGAAGATTACGTAAAAGGACTTAACTTCCATTTCGTCACATCGATGATGGAAGTCTTGGACCTCGCTTTGGAAAAAGAACAAGACATCAACGATTTGGATTATAATCAATATCTGATGAATTCTCATAAACGCGTTGCAGGCTTCTTGAGTCAGCAAGACAATGAGACAACAAGACAACGTGTCAATTAAAAACCGAAAATTATTCCGGGGAATTGATTTTCCTCGGATTTTTTTTGCAAAAATATAAGCTATGAAAGTTAAAAGAAACATTATAAAAATAGAAGAAAATTTATGTAATGGCTGCGGGTTATGCGCCAAAGGATGTCACGAAGGTGCATTGCAGATTATTGATGGCAAGGCACGTCTTATCAGTGAGTTATACTGTGACGGTCTCGGTGCTTGCATAGGCGATTGCCCGATGAATGCCATTTCTATCGAAGAGAAAGAGGTTGAGGCTTACGATGAGATAGCCGTGATAAAAAGGATAATTCCTAAAGGAGACAAGGTTTTGGAAGCGCATCTGCAGCATCTGAAAAATCACGGTGAGATGAATCTCCTTCAGCAAGGAATTCAATATCTTAAAGAAAATGGTATTCCTGTTCCAGAGTTGAAGTCTGAACCCAAAGTGATGACGGGAATACAGTTGTCGGTGTCCCAGCCGTCAGATTTGTCGGTGTCGATAAACTGGCCAGTGCAGTTGCATCTCATCAATCCTTTATCGGGAGCTTTCAACAATGCGGATGTGTTGTTGGCAGCCGACTGTGTGGCATACGCCAATCCGAAAATGTATTCGGAATTATTAAGAGGTAAGACGTTAGCGATAGCCTGTCCTAAGTTGGATGTCAACAAAGAGTTTTATGTCGACAAGCTCATTCAGATGATTGACAATGCGGGGATTAAATCGTTGACGGTTGCTATTATGGAAGTTCCGTGTTGTTCAGGTCTGATAAGATTAGTAGAGATGGCGATGGAAAGAGCGACGCGTAAGATTCCAATAACGAAGGTTGTTGTCAAGATTAGAGGTTAACCTTCTCTCGCAGAGGCGCAAAGGAACGCAGAGTTTTGGTGCCTGAGCTTGTCGAAGGCATAGGCGGTGCTTCGACAAGCTCAGCGACCACATACCCAAAGTCTGTTGTCCGTTGTCTGTTGACTTTAAAAAAAAAGTTCAACCCCCAAAAACATAGTAAAAAATCTTTAGCCTTTTGTCAATTGTCTTTAAACTTTTATTACTTTTGCCGTCGCATAAGGAGCTCTTACGAACCAGGCGTTACGAAGAGTGAAAAGGGAATCCGGTGTGAATCCGGAACAATTCCAGTTGCTGTAAGTCCCACTCCTAAATGAGTTCGTTTGTCGCACTCTTTGCCACTGATAAAGTATCGGGAAGGCGCGACAAATGGGACGAGTCAGAAGACCTGCCTTATGATTCAATGGATATCCGCCTGCTGGAATACGGGTTGTTATCAACTGATTTTTTAATTGCTAACATTATTAGCCAGAGTTTACGCTTTCAGCGTGCGCAGTTTTGCATACGCTAATGTCGTGTCTTCTCGCTTGTGGTTACGCAGTTAAAGTCGTATTTGTTAATCGTGATATAACCCTTATAACCATGGAGGCAATCCAGAATTATAGCCACAGTCAGGAGAATCGTATTCTCAAGAGAAATTTGTGGAAATTCTTCAAAATCCTGCGTGCACAAGCAAATCCAATATATTGTTTGCTTGAAACTTCTCCTATTAATTTTGCTTGGATCTCTATTATCGATAAATCTAATACAGCAAACTCCAAGCGTATCCCAATCTCTAAATTTGTCGGTTCTCTTAAAAAAATGCCGTCAACGAGTAAATATTATCAATTGAACATACTTGCTAACGAAATAATATACATCAACGAACTCTCCATTGAAAATGTCAAGAGCGTTATCGCTGATGCTATAATTAAATATGAATCTAAACAATCTAATTTATAAACATTAAAAAAAATAAATCATGAAGAAATTATTTACTCTTTTGATGGTTGCATTGGTATGTGTATCAATGACCAATTGTAACAGAAAAATTAAAGAACAACTTGAAGAACTTGATGAACGTGTGAGTGCTCTAGAAGATGCCGTGAATAAAACCAATCAGGATATCTCGGCATTGCAGTCAATCGTGAATGCTTTGCAGAACAACCTTTATGTAACGGATGTTATCACAACATCAGACGGTTACACAATTCAATTTTCTGATGGAACAAGTGCTGTTATTTCTAATGGTCATGACGGCGTTAACGCTCCTGTTATCTCGGTAAGACAAGATGTTGACGGTTATTATTATTGGACTCTCGACGGCGAATGGCTTATCGTTGACGGCAACAAAGTACGCGCTACTGGTAAGGATGGAATTGATGGAATCAACGGAACCAACGGTATTGACGGTGTTGATGGTATTGATGCAGTCTCTCCTCAAGTCCGTATCAATGAAGATACTAAAGAATGGGAAATATCTATTGACGGCGGAGTTACTTGGGTTCCTACTGGTGTAATTGCAGAAGGTCAAGACGGAACAAATGGAACCAACGGAACCAATGGCACCAACGGAACAACTCCTCAAATCTCTATCAAGAAAGATGTTGACGGTAACTATTACTGGACTCTCGATGGCGAATGGATTATCGTCGATGGTGCAAAGGTACGTGCTAACGGCTTTGACGGCGGTAGTGGTGCTAATGGTCTCGCTCCTCAAATTCGTATCAACCTTGAAACTTACGAATGGGAAGTGTCAACAGACGGTGGTCTTACATGGACATCTACAGGCGTTGTGGCTCAAGGTGCTAATGGTGACTCTTTCTTCCAAAATGTCGATGCTTCAAACCATGATTATGTCATTGTAACAATGGCAGACGGCAGTGTTATTCTCCTCGCTCGCTACGACGGATCTGCTCCAATGTTCGTCATCGTAAACGCTCCAGAACTCGTACAACTCGAATACGGTACAAGCGTCACATACGAAGTAGAGGCGGAAAATATCGTGGAATATCTTATCAGCACACCTCAAGGATGGAAAGCAGAATACGCAGACGATGCTCTTTCAATCACAGCTCCTACTAAAGATATGTGTCACTTCGATAAAGAAGGCAGAATCGCTGTCACAGTCGTATCAGAATCAGGCAAGACAGCAATCGTGAAAGTCAATGTGTTTGCTGGCGAATGGGTGTCAGAAGTTGAAATCAGAACATTGACTTTCGAAGATGCTGACGCTAAATTCTCTCCATACGAACTGAGTTATTGCGGCGCATATATCAGCACATGGAGCGACCTCATCTCTGAAGACCAATATATGGACAACCTTATCTATGACATGAGCGGCAGCGAACCTTATTACTGGTATGATGAGAACAATACAGAACTTTTCCACGCTTTCCCATATAACTATTATTCTTATGCATACTGGGGCGGCGGTCAGGCTGTTTCTAACTATGCAAGTACAGATTATGAAACTTACGGCGATTTCAATAACCAACTTACCGTCTATGGTGAAGAAGGTGCTGGCGGTCATAATGGTTCTGCCAACTTCTGTATGCACTTCGGTTATGCCGATGATTCAGGTTATAACTTCACAGAAGAACTTCCATCATTTATGTTCGGCGACGGTGAGGAAAGAGTCATTGACCATATCTATGTAAATAACTCTACATACGCCATGAACTGCTATTATAATGGTAACGGATTGACAGATCCTATTGGTCCTAACGACAAAGTATGGATTATCGCTAAAGGTTTTAATGCAAATGACGAACAAGTCTCTGAATCGACATTCTATCTCGTTAATGGTCCTGATGGCATCGTGACAGAATGGACAAAATGGGATTTGACATCACTCGGTAAGGTATGGAGAGTCGAGTTCAATATGGCTGGTACTAACGACAACGGCTACGGTTTCTCACAACCAGCATACTTCGCTTACGACGACGTTGCTGTTCAATTTGAAGGTGAAACAGTTTTCAGATAATAAATGATGAGAAAAGTTTTAGATAAAATATGGTTACTCATTTTTGTTGTTATCCTTACGTCTTGTAATATAGATGAGGAGTACTTCGCTCCTAAAATCACACTCGACAATGAGACTGGTGTTTATACTGTCAAATATGGACGAGAGATAGTGATTGAGCCTAAATACGAGTACGCTGAGAATGCAACATATTCTTGGACAATGGATGGTGAGGTGATTTCTACTTCACCATCATTGACCTTTTCGCGAGAAGAATCTGGTGAATATTTTATCACCATTACCGTCACCACAGAGTATGGCTCCGATGAAGAGGAGATACGTATCGATGTGGTTGAACTGGAGATACCAACAGTTAGCATAGCTGGTAATAAGAAGATGATGGTTACCGTTGGCGCGGAAGTGATCCTTAATGCTACGGTGAGAGAGACATCGCTTGCAACAAAATTCAAATGGACTATCAATGACATAATTGTCGGCAATGAACTTACTTATAATTTCATAGCTAAAGAAACCGGTAATTATATAGTAAAGGCTATTGCTACTAATGACGACGGTTCTCATAGCGACATGGTTGAAATTGACGTCCTTAATCCTGAAGATATTCCATTTACATGGGATTTCGCAAAGTATTCTTACCATACTGTTGTAGGAAGAAAACTGCTCATCAAACCTATTGACAATGCTTACGAACATAATGTGGAATACACATGGAATGTCGTTGAAAATGTATTCATGACAGGCAATGAATCGGAGTTTGTCTTTGTCGCAGATAACTATGGCGTGTATCATATCAATGCTGTCGCTACAAAAATGGATGGCGACAATCATACAAGTATAACACGTTCTTTTGTTGTGACGGTCTATGATGAAATGGAATTCTATCGTCCTAAAAACGGAGCCTCGCAAGCTAATTGGAACAGAGTGTATGAATATACTCCTGCGCCGGGACAGTTCATCAATGAACTTAAGACTGGCGGTTTCGATGGAACGCAGATCAATCCGGAATCGGCAATCGAATATGCTGAGAATCGTATGGAAAACGAGAATTGGATTTCTTTGGGAGGATTCGGCGGATATGTCATCGTAGGATTCGACCATAGCATCAGCAATACACGTTCTTATGATTTCGGCGTGATAGGTAACGCCTTTGACGGTTCATCGGAACCTGGAATAGTATGGGTCATGCAGGATGAAAATGGCAACGGATTTCCTGACGACACATGGTATGAACTGGCAGGCTCTGAACACGGTAAGTTTGAGACTTATAGAGACTATGCTGTGACATATTATCGTCCTACTGGAATAGGAATGCCTGTACAATGGACAGATAATTACGGCAATAGCGGTGAGGTGGATTATCTCGCTCAATTCCATGACCAGGATTATTATTACCCTCTTTGGATTGGAGCTGATTCATATACCTTGACGGGAACACGCCTTGAGGCTCGAAACTATGACCAATCTGGAAACGGTACTTATTGGATTAACCCTCATTACGACTGGGGTTATGTAGATAACTTTAGTCCATCAGACTTTAACTCATCAGATAAGGCTAACTTCTTCAGAATCTCCAATGCCGTCGACTTTGAAGGCAATCCTGTTAAGATGAATCATATCGATTTCATTAAGGTACAATGTGCTGTCAATACCAAGAGCGGCTGGCTCGGAGAACTCTCGACTGAAGTCTGCGGTTTCTATGATAAAAGTTTAAAACGATGAGTTATGTTTAAAAGTCTAAAGTCAAAAGTCGAAAGACTAAAGTCATTGTCCAAAATGCTTGTTGTCTTGTTGTCTTGTTGTCTTGTTGTCTTCTCGTCTTGCATGGAATGGGATTACGGCTTGGAGGAAAATTTTGATACGTCGGCATCGGGCGATGGTCTCTTTATCTGCAATGAAGGTAACTTCCAATATGGTAATGCTACTTTATCGTATTATAATCCTGAGACGAAAGTCGTGGAGAACGAGGTGTTTTACAGAGCAAATGCGATGAAACTCGGTGATGTGGCTCAGTCGATGATAATACGCGACAGCATTGGCTGGGTCGTCGTCAATAATTCTCATGTCGTCTTCGCTATAAACATAAATACTTTTAAAGAAATAGGTCGTATCACCAATCTTACATCACCGCGTTATATACATTTCATATCCGATGAAAAAGCATATATCACTCAGATTTGGGATAACCGTATCTTCATAGTAAATCCTAAGCGTTACGAGATAACTGGTTATATAGATATTCCGAATATGACGATGGAAAGCGGTTCCACCGAACAGATGGTGCAACGTGGCAAATATGTCTATGTCAACTGCTGGTCATATCAGAATAGAATACTTAAAATAGATACGGAAACAGATGAAGTGGTTGATGAACTTATAGTAGGAATACAGCCTACCTCTCTTGTGATGGATTGTAATGATAAATTATGGACCGTGACTGACGGCGGTTATGAAGGCTCGCCATACGGACACGAGGCGCCATCTTTGTATCGTATCGATGCCGAGACTTTCACAATAGAAAAGCAATTTGAATTTAAGTTCGGCGACGCTCCTTCGGAAGTGCAGCTTAATGGTACCAAAGACAAAATATATTGGATTAACGACGACATCTGGGAGATGGATGTCACCGCTGAACGTGTCCCTGTCAGACCTTTCTTGAAATATAACGAGACAATATATTACGGCTTGACTGTGTGTCCGCGCACTGGCGACGTATATATCGCCGACGCCATCGATTATGTGCAGCAAGGGATGATATATCGTTATTCAAAAGAAGGCGAGCTGTTGGATGAGTTTTATGTCGGTATTATTCCGGGAGCTTTTTGTTGGAAATAAAATATAACTGAAATGAAGAAGTTACATCGCATTATATTCTTGATGTTGTTGCCGACTTTTGTTATGTCACAGGAAGATGATGACATAAAATGGTATTTTAATCTTTCTGAGATACCAATATATGCAGAGCGACCGATAAAGGAAATTGGCATACAGCAGACCAGGTTCGATTCTATCGTCTTGAATGAGAATATCGCACTTTCTGTGGCTGACGTGCTTACCTTCAATTCGTCTATCTTTGTGAAGAATTATGGACGCGCTACATTGTCGACGGTGGCATTCCGTGGCACCTCGGCATCGCATACGCAGGTGTCGTGGAATGGGATGAAGATAAACAGTCCGATGCTCGGCATGACGGACTTCTCCATGATACCGTCTTATTTCGTCGATGATGCTGTCTTGTTACATGGAACATCTTCTGTTAATGAGACAGGCGGTGGACTTGGCGGCTCGGTGCAGCTGTCTACCAAACCATCAAAAACGGAAGGATTAGGATTGCAATATATTCAAGGCGTGGGCTCTTTTAAAACCTTCGACGAGTTTTTAAGATTGACATACGGCAACGAACATTGTCAGACTTCCACTCGTGTGGTTTATTCATCGTCACCTAATGATTTCGAATATCGTAACCACGACAAGAAGGAAAATGTATATGATGAGAATATGAATATCATCGGTCAATATTATCCTATTGAAAGAAATAGGAGCGGAGCGTTCAAAGATTTCCATTTCTTGCAAGAAGCATATTACGACACTAAGAAAGGCGATAAGTTTGGGATAAATGCTTGGTATATAAATTCAAATCGAGAACTTCCTATGCTCACTGTCGATTATGGAGATGAGACAGAGTTTGAAAATAGACAAAGAGAAAATACCTTCCGTTCGGTAGCAACGTGGGACCATATAAAAGAAAACTGGAAGATGGGAGCGAAGGCTGGTTATATTCACACCAATATGAATTACGATTACAAACGAGATTTGGGCAATGGTATTATGGCTCACATGATACAGTCTCGTAGTAATGTCAATACATTTTACGGACAGATGGAAGGAGAATATTATATAGGTAAGAAATGGTTGTTTACGGCAAATGTAGCAGCTCATCAGCATTTCGTTGATAGTCGCGACAAGAGTATCATTCAGCAGGATGGCAATCAGGCTACGGTGGGTTATCATAAAGCTCGTGTAGAACTGACTAATTCCGTGTCTGCAAAATGGAGGCCGACCGACCGTCTTGGTATGTCTGTCGTTATACGTGAAGAGATGTTCGGCACGGAATGGACTCCAATAATTCCAGCATTATTCATCGACGGCGTGATATCCAAGAAAGGCGATGTGGTGGCAAAGGCGTCAGTATCGCGTAACTACCGCTTCCCGACACTCAACGACTTATATTTCATGCCAGGCGGTAATCCCGATCTGAAGAAGGAGAGCGGCTGGACTTATGACGCAGGATTTTCTTTTGCGGTAAATAAGGAGGAATGTTATTCGTTGAGCGGTTCGGCGACATGGTTCGAGTCGTATATAAATGACTGGATTATCTGGCTGCCGACGACAAAAGGATTCTTTTCGCCTGATAACATAAAAGATGTACACGCTTACGGCATTGAGTTGAAAGGCGATTTGGATGTCGCTTTATCGAAGGAATGGAATCTGAGTCTGGATGGAACATTGTCGTGGACGCCATCAATCAACGAGGGAGAACCACGGTCGCCTGCAGATCAATCGGTGGGAAAACAGCTGCCATACGTTCCGGAATATTCTTCAACGGTGACAGGTCGATTGTCGTGGAAGACATGGTCGTTCCTTTATAAATGGTGTTATTATTCCGAACGATATACGATGTCGTCGAACGACATCACACTTACTGGCAAACTGCCTGAATATTTCATGAGTAATATTTCATTGGAGAAGACGATTTCATGCAAATGGGCTGATTTCTCTATCAAAGGTGCTATTAACAACCTCTTCGATGAAGAGTATCTCTCTGTCTTGTCACGTCCTATGCCCGGAATAAATTTTGAGGTGTTTTTAGGAATCACGCCGAAATTTAATTAGGAATTGTTTTTGAACTAAGGTTCAAAGTTTAACAACCTTAGTCCCTCCTTACCTTTAATCCTTTTTTTTCTAATTTTGGAACATTTATTGTGTAGCATTTTCCGAAATTTTTTAACAACATATATAAACTTATAATATTTTTAATATGAAATCAGACATTGAAATAGCAAGAGAAACATCTCTTAAAAAAATCGAGGATATTGCCAATAGTATAGGTGTTCCAACAGATGAGATAAACAATTATGGTAAATACATTGCCAAACTTCCGCTCTCTCTTATTGACGAAGAGAAAATAAAGAAAAGCAACCTTATTCTTGTTACAGCCATCACCCCGACAAAGGCTGGCGTCGGTAAGACAACCGTTTCTATCGGACTCTCATTGGGTCTTAACAGAATAGGAAAGAAAGCTGTCGTTGCACTACGTGAGCCATCACTTGGTCCATGTTTCGGAATGAAAGGCGGCGCGGCTGGCGGCGGTTACTCTCAGGTGTTGCCAATGGAGAATATCAACCTCCACTTCACTGGCGACTTCCACGCAATAACATCTGCGCACAACATGATTACTGCGCTTCTCGACAATTACATATATCATAATAGAAAGACAGGCCTTGCTCTCAAGGAAGTTAAATGGAAACGTGTGCTCGACGTCAATGACAGAAGTCTGCGTAACGTTATCACAGGTCTCGGCGGTACTGCCAACGGACTTCCTGCTGAAAGCGGATTCGACATCACTCCAGCATCAGAGATTATGGCAATCTTATGTCTGTCAAAAGACCTTGACGATTTGAAACGTCGCGTTGGTAACATACTTTTAGGTTACACATTCGACGACCAACCTCTGACAGTCAACGACCTCGGTATCGCAGGTGCTATCACAGTGCTTCTGAAAGATGCGATACAACCTAACCTCGTGCAGACAACAGAAAACACTGCGGCCTTTGTCCATGGCGGTCCTTTCGCCAACATCGCACACGGTTGTAACTCTCTCCTCGCTACTAAGATGGCGCTCAGCTACGGTGACTATGTAATCACAGAAGCAGGATTCGGCGCTGACCTCGGCGCAGAGAAATTCTTCGACATCAAATGCCGTAAGGGAGGACTCTCTCCAAAACTTACAGTCATAGTTGCAACAGCACAAAGTCTGAAACTCCACGGAGGTGTTCCTGAAGATAAAATCAAGGAACAAAATATTGAAGGCTTGAAGAACGGTCTTCCAAATCTTGACAAACACATAGAGAACGTAAGACGTTTCGGTCAGAATGTCATCGTTACATTCAACAGATTCGCGAGCGACACCGATGAAGAAATTGCATTGGTTGCTGAGCACTGCCGCGAAATGGGAGTGGGATTCTGCATGAACAGCGTCTTCGCAGATGGCGGTAAAGGTGCAGAAGAACTCGCAAAACTCGTTGTAGAGACAATAGAAAAGACACCTTCAGAACCTCTTAAGTTTATTTATGAGGATGAAGATTCTGTACGCACTAAGATTGATAAAGTGGCTAAGCAGATTTATGGCGCGAAAGATATAGCATATTCAATCATATCTCTCAAGAAAATAAAACAGATTGAATCATTGGGCATCTCTCATTACCCAATATGCATCGCAAAGACACAATACTCATTCTCTGCAGATCCTAAAGCATACGGCGTTGCAAAAGATTTCGACCTCAACGTTCGTGATATAATTATCAACAATGGAGCAGAAATGATAGTTGTCATCATGGGCGACATCATGCGCATGCCAGGATTGCCTAAAGATCCACAAGCAAGAAATATAGACATCGTCAATGGCAACATTGAAGGATTGAGCTAAGAATTTAAAAATCGTAGAGACGTTTCAATGATACCAATAAAATGAATAAACATTGAAACGTCTTTTTTTTTGTAAAAGTTCAACAGCCTTAGTTCAAAGTTCAAAAGCCCAACAGCCGTACTTTAAAAATAATTTTCAACTTTCAATTTTCAACTTCTCCTGTATTCCGTCGGTGATTTTCCTGTCACTCTCTTGAAGTATTTACCGAAGACCGACTGTGACGGGAAATTTAATTCGTCGCTAATCTGCTGTATCGACAATGTGGTTGAAAGCAGCATCGACTTGGCTTCGTCAATGACATATTCTTCAATGAAAGCAAGTGCGGTCTTGTTGCTATAATCTTTTATTACTTGTGAAAGATGTTTCGGCGTGATGAACATTTTGTCGGCATAAAAAGCAATCTCGCGTTCTTTCTTATGATGTCTTTCAAGAAGTTCTGTGAACTGATTGAAAATCTCTTCCTGACGAGAGTTCGCGGATTTTATTTCATTCACTTCATGTTTTAAATGTGAATATCCGTAAAACATCGACAAAGTGAGATGTCGCGCCGACTCGATTTTAAATTCCTGTCGCGGAGAAGCCGCGATGTTTTGTAACAGCTGAAAGAAATGTCCGAAGACGTTTTCTTCATTGTCAATCTTCATCACAGGATTTTTTAAGATAGAAGATTTTAGCGGAAGTATCTCTCCCGAATTGACGAACATGCTGTCTGAAAATGACCTCGACATCACGATGACTTTACTTCTTAAATCTTCAGAATGTCCTATTGGTTGGTAAATCTGGTCGTTTAGAACCAACAAAACCGCAGGCGCTTCGATATGATAATCTTTCATATTTATCTTCAAGTCGGCAGAGCCTTGTTCGTAGATGATAGCCATCGTCATGTCGATTTTGAAAGGTTCGTTGTCTAATGTCATTTCGGCGCGTTTTG
>JAZLEF010000077.1:0-13905 GCA_045615125.1 Bacteroidales bacterium | reverse complement strand
AGCAGCGCGCATTTTTGGAGCCATGCTACCTTCTGTGAATTGACCGTCTGCCAAATATTGTTTAGCTTGAGAGATAGAAATTCTACCGAGAGCTTCTTGATTTTCTTTCTTGAAGTTGATATATGCTTGAGGAACGTCTGTGAAGATATAGAATTCGTCAGCATTAGCTTGGATAGCTGCCAATGATGAAGCGAGGTCTTTGTCGATAACAGCTTCAACGCCAGCTACGCAACCGTCTTTTTCAACTACAGGGATACCACCGCCACCAACAGTAACGACGATATGACCAGCATCAGTCAAAGTCTTAACAACTTCAATATTATTGATTTTAACTGGTTGTGGTGATGGAACGACTTTTCTCCAGCCACGACCTCTTGGGTCTTCATGGAAAATAGCACCAGTCTGTGCAGAATAAGCATCAGCTTCTTCTTTAGTATAATAAGGACCGACAGGTTTTGTTGGGTTCTTGAACATTGGGTCGTCTTTATCAACAACGACTTGTGTTACCAAAGTGACAACATTTCTATCGATGTTTTCTTGTGCTAAAACTTTCTTGAATCCTAATTCGATAAGATAACCTATAGAACCTTGTGTTTCAGAAACACAGAAATCCATTGGCATTGCTGGCAAATCAAAGTTTTTCAAACCAGCTTCATGTTGCAACATTACATTTCCAACTTGTGGACCATTGCCGTGACCAATAATTAAACGATGACCTCTTTTAAGGAAGTCTGTCAGAGCTTGACATGTTTCTGTAACGTTTGCTATTTGTTCTTGGTATGTACCTTTTTGATTGCTTCTTAATAAGGCATTTCCTCCAAGAGCTACAACTACTAATTTACTCATTTTAAGTATGTTTTATAATTTCGTTTTACTTATTAAAAAAAGAACGCAAATTTAATTATTTTTTCGATAAAAATCATATTTTTGCAAAATAATAGTTAACAAATGAAAAGAATAGTATATACATTAAGTTTTTGTTTAGGTATTTTATGTTTCTCATGCGAGAGCAATCAAAATCCCCAAAATGATACATTAAAAAAAGCGTCTGAAACAGAAGTCGTTAAATCCAACAGTAAAAAGATAGAAATAACAAAAAAGCCTGACACTATCATCGACGGTAAACAAATCTACAACTTCGGCAAAGAAAACATAAAGAAAAAAGAGATAAACCTTGAAGAAGCCATCAAGGAATTCGAATTAAGTGTCAACAATGCTAAGGACTGCGACGAGTTAATCAGAAGCTGCGCAACATTTGATGCAAGAATCAAGCAATTAAATAAAACCAATAGCAAAATCAACATAACTGAAGTAGAAAAAAGAGTTGACGTAAGAGCTATCAGAAAAAAATCTGAAGAAAAAAGCCTAAAACTATGTCAAACACAACAAGTCAGATAAAAGAAAAGCCGGCTCAACGAGTCGGCTTTTATCTTGATTATAGCAAAGATTTATTTCTTTAAATATGTGACAGAATAGCCAGCTTGAGAAAGTGTCATCTCTGTCTTGCTAAGTTTCTCAATTTTCATAGTATCGACAAACTCTCTTTTATAAGAGCCTTTGTTTCTTCCATTGAGTATCAATAAATCTCCATTCTTTTCCCATTTTGTAAATTCTACAAAACCCATATTTATTGATGTTGCAGAACCATCTTGATTAAGTACAAAACCTTGTTCTTCAGTACCTCCTGTTGGCTCAATCCATCTTCCTACCGGTGATGGTGAACATGACATAAAACCTAATGTCATCAATACAAATGTAAAACCTAATATCTTTTTCATATTTATAAATTCCTTTTGCAAAACTACAAATTTAACATACAAATAACGTTATATTATTCAATAAATTTTATCCTTAAAATTAAAAATCAAGATAATAATCTTTCAAAAATTCTTTATATTCCTCAGTGTAGGAATAATCTTTATTCCTTATTGTAAACAATTTGCTTTCAACACTTTCAACCTCTTTCATAACAAATTGCATATTGACTCGGTTAGGTTCTTTTCCTTCTATTGGCGCTATCAGAAATTCCTTTTGAAGATTGAATCCTAATGTTTCCGCTTCCTTAATAAACAACCTTGACTCATAGAATGGAAGTACCAAAGCCAGACGTCCGTCGTCTTTCATCATTTTCTTTGCTGACAACAGCAAATCCCTGAAACTTAACGTAGACACATGACGTGCCATCACCTTTTTCTCCTTGATAGGCTTGACGTCGCTAGCGTAGTATGGAGGATTGGATACTATCAAATCGTATTTTTTTTCATTTTTATCTGCATAATTTCTCACGTCACTTTGAATGACGCACAATTTTTCCGAATATACAGAGATATTGAAATTCAAGTTAGCTTCTTCGTAAGAATCGGAATCCAACTCAACAGCATCAACAGCACCTACCCCTTTCTGAGCCAAAATCAACGGTATGATTCCGCTTCCGGTTCCTATATCCAAAGCATGGTCTGCCGATGACACCTCAACCCACTGCGCAAACAAAACAGCATCTGTTCCTATACGCATTGTGGAACGGTGATGAAACATCCCAAACTTTTTAAAGAAAAAAGGACGGCAATCCATAAATCAATTATCTAGATACATATCAATCAAGCCACTAGGAGCTTTAATATAAATCTTCTTCTCTTCCCTATTCACTTCTTTTATAATATCATCATGAATTGGAATCAAGACTTCTTTTTCATCTTTAATGACTTGTATCAACGACTGTGTTGGATATTCAATTATTTCATTCACCTTTCCGAGCACGCCTTTCTCTTCATCGACAACGGTATAATCTACAACTTCGTGAGAATAGAAATCGTTGCCTGTCTTTTCTGGAAGAAGCTCTAATGCAAGATACGCCGTTGTTCCAACAAGTTGATTAGCAGCTTCTAAAGTTTTTATGTCTTGAAAAAGAACAAAGGCCTTATTTGAATGGTAAGCGATGTCTTCAATAAAGAAAGGTATAAGTTTATCATTTAAATCAAGCAAGAAGTAATTCAACTCTTCAATATCATCAAATTGTTCATTATCGATACGCAAAGTCACCTCGCCTTTAAGACCATGTGTCTTAACGATTTTACCTACATAAAAGCAATTATCTTTTGTCATGAATTTATTTTTTTGCAAATATAAAAAAAGTAGAGAGATAAAAATCCCTCTACCTTAGTAAAATAATAGCTATTTAAAAATTTATTTTAAGAATACAGGTCTAAATGTGAACATGAGATAAGCCCAGTTGTTACAAGCATCTTTATTACCGCCTTTGATAGCTTGAAGTGTTTCAGAACCAATCATCTGACTATATCCTAAAACCACATTTGATGTTCTTGAAAGTTTATAAGACATTGTCAAGTCTATTTCAGTGCCAAGATATGACTCCATTTTTTCATTAGGATTACCATCTTTAATAACATCGGCTGCTGTCAAAAAGGCGTGTCCTGTAAGATTTACTTCAAAATTTCTTGTTGAGTATTGAACTGTTGCGAATAAATCGTTAAGACCGACAGAATTAGCCCAATTACCATTAGCGTTAAAATAATCCATAAAGCCGTTAAACTTATGAGAAGTTCCGTAAAAGGGATTGAAGGATTTGTTTTTGTAGTCATGAGGATGTTCTATCATATCTTTTTGATCTGTACCTGAGAGAAGCTCCCATCCTGCACCGATATTCCAATCCTCAGCCATTTGATAGTCTAAGCCCAAACCTACATAGTAAGCAGACAACTCTCTATCTTTGTTATCCTTACCCATTGTGTAATAACCAGAAGCGTGGATAGTCAAATCGGATGGAGCAAAGACAAGTCGTCCACCTAATGTTTGGTTAAATACTGTCTTATACTTATCATGTGTTTCACCATTTTCCACAACCTTGTAATCATATTGGTAACCATTGTTCAAGAACAAGAGGCTAAGATTAAGATTATCAACAATGTCAGTATTCAACCATACAAACTGCATCACTTTGTAATTATTCAATTTGTAATGTGTAGTTGTAAGATGTTTTTCATCTTGATTGAAAGCAGCACCGATGTCGATTCTCATCACGCCATCGTAGCGTAACAATGCGACATCGTGGCTTCTACCTTGTTGGTCCCAGTTAGAGTTACCAAAAATTCTTTCGTCGTCATAAACGAGTTCTTGACGACCCAATTTCAAAGAGAGTGATGGTGATAGGAAATATTGACCCCAGGCTTGATGAACGCTAACATTGTTAGAATTTGTGAATAATTGTGGCTGGCTACCCCAGATGAAAACATCTTGCATTGATATTCCCATCTTTACTCTTTCGTGTGAATAGTTGAAATTAATTCTTGTTCTTTGTGAAGCGAATCCGCCTGGCTCAGAATCTTTGTTAGTCAAAGTCGAATAACCATGAAGGTATTCCATACGAGGTCTAACTTCACCGCTTAACGAAAATTGTGCGTAAGCATAATCTCCAAGTAATCCCATTAATAAGGTCATTACGAAGATTCTTTTAAGTAATGTAAACTTTTTCATAATGTTGTTTTTTACAATTTACGCAAGAACAAAACAGATTTAACGATTGTTTAATTTTAACAAAACATTAACTTTAATTGGGAGATTTTAAGTAAAAATTGATTTTATTTGCTAAAAAAGTTGCATTTTTGTAAAACAAAAAAATTATATAAGACTATGAGTTTACAGACTTTATATATCATTCTACAACAAACACTTATCATCACAACATTAGTCATCGGCATGATGATGGTCATTGAATTCATCAATGTAAGAACGGGAGGTTTATGGTCGAAGAAGTTACAGAAATCACCGTGGATTCAGATTTTATTCGCTATAGTAATGGGAATCATCCCTGGATGTCTCGGCACATACACCGTTGTATCTCTTTATATTCATAGAGTCATCAACTTTCCAGCATTGATGGCCGCCTTAATATCAACGACAGGAGACGAATCATTCTTCATGTTTTCATTATTTCCAGAAAAAGCATTGATAATAAACTTAATAATAATAGGAATATCAATAGCTGTAGCTGTCACCCTGCAACTTACAATGAAAAACAAATTCATCGGACTGCAAAATAAAGAGATGTCCTTTCCTATTCACGAGAACGAGTCATGCAGTCACGATCATCATCATAAACATCATAGCGTAAAATCAAACATCAAGAATATCAGCTTTGTAAGAGCATTATTAATTACATTCAGCATAGGTGTCTTATTTTTGGTTTTAAGTGGAATTGTTGACGGATCTCATCACCTTAATTTATTGATGGGCGGACAGACGGAAGAAAGTGTCGTTCATTCTCTTGAAAGTCAACAAGACTACAAGACTACAAGACTACAAGTTTGTGAAGAAGAACATCATCATTGCAATCACGACCATGAGTTCAACAGCCAATGTTCAACAGCCGATGTTCATCATCATCACGATCACGGCGGTGAAGCTGATTGGATTAGAATAATTCTTATTGTTTTATTTGTAGCGATATTGATTATCAACATTGTTGCGGAAGAGCATTTTCTCGAAGAACATCTATGGCAGCATGTCATCAAGGTTCATCTTCCTAAAATATTTTTATGGACCTTTGGAGTGATATTATGTCTAACAGTATTAAACAACTTTATCAATATCCAAAACCTCATTGATTCCAAACCATTAATAGTCTTATTGATAGCAATATTAATAGGTCTCATCCCACAATCAGGACCTCATTTGATTTTCTTGATATTATATGCCAACGGCGATTTACCGTTAGGAATATTCCTCGCCAACTGCATCGTACAAGACGGCCACGGAGCATTGCCTTTATTAGCAGAATCAAGGAAAGCGTTTTTCGTTTCAAAAGCGATAAAAGTGGGAATTGCGGTTTTAGTTGGTATTATTTTGAGTTAGGAGTTAGGAATTAGGAGTGTGGAGTTAATGATTTTTTGAATTATGTTTTTATTAATAACCAAAATTAAAATTTATGAAAAAAAGTATTGTTCAAGAAAAAAGCAAGGCTTTTGCCTTAAGCATAATAAATTTATACAAACATTTAACCACTTATGAGAAGGAGTATGTGATTTCCAAACAGATTCTTCGTTCTGGAACTAGTATTGGCGCAAATGTAAATGAAGCTTTATGTTCGATTAGTAAAAAAGAATATCTTTCAAAAATGTATATATCATACAAAGAAGTATCGGAAAGTCAGTATTGGTTGGAATTACTTAAAGAATCAAGTTACATAGACGAATGTGAGTTTAATTCCCTAAATAAAAAATGTGAAGAGCTGAGGAAAATCTTAAGTAGTATCACAAAAACTACTAGAGAAAGCCTCAACTCCTAACTCCTAACTCCTAACTCTTAATTATTCAGAAAACCTGTATCAACAACATTCCCACTCCTATTGCAACTATCGTTGAAACGAGTCCAGGCATCATGAATGAGTGGTTTAATATGTATTTACCTATTTTCGTTGTTCCTGTTCTGTCGAAGTTGATAGCTGCGACAATAGTTGGATAATTTGGAATGAAGAAATATCCGTTGACTGCTGGGAAAAGCGCGATGAGTAACATCGGATTCAAGCCGAGAGCAACGCCAAGAGGCACGATAGCGCGTACCGTAGCAGCCTGGCTATAAAGGAGAATAGACATCACGAATAATGCTACACCAAACAACCATGGCATATCTGTAACGATACTTTCTATTGAACCTGTAAGTTGAGTGATATTACCATTGATAAACGTGTCACCCATCCAAGCAACACCGAAGATAGCAATGACAGCCTGCATACCAGCTGAGAAGACACTACCTTGAGCAGCCTTGGCACCAGAAGTCTTGGTAACCAACAAGATGACTGCAGCAGTAGTAAGCATCAATATCTCAATCAATGATGGCATTCCTAATGTTCTGCCATCGAAGGTTGGACGCAATGAAGGTATTGATCCAAATAATACAATGAGAACTGTTGATGCGAGGAATAGAATGACTGACAATTTTGCACTGAAGATATTCTTGATATCATTCAATTCTATATGAGAGTTGTCGAGTTCACCACTTTGAAGTCGTCTTTGATATTCAGGATCATCGACAAGTTCCTTACCGACTTTCATTGAAGCAAAAGCACCTACTAGAACACCTATTAAAGTCGCTGGAATCGTTATTTTAAGTATGTCGAACAATGTGATATCGTATCCACCGAGTAATCCTAGCAAAGCAACCATCGCCGCTGAAATAGGAGAAGCAGTGATAGCTTGCTGTGACGCGATGACTGCAATTCCCAAAGGACGTTCTGGACGAATCTTGGTCTCACGAGCTACTTCTGCAATGACTGGCAAAACAGAATAAGCGACGTGACCTGTACCAGCTAAGAATGTAAATGTATAAGTCACCAATGGAGCTAAAATTGTAACATATTGAGGATGACGTCTTAAAATCTTCTCTGCTATCTTAACAAGAAAATCAAGACCGCCAGCAGCCTGCATTGCACCTGCCGCTGAGATAACAGCAGCAATCATAAGCATGACATCAATAGGAGGAGAAGTAGGTTCAAGACCAAAGACAAAAGTCAAAATAGCGACACCAAGTCCACCCATAACACCTAATCCGATACCACCAATACGTGCACCGACAATGATACAAACCAGGACAAATAACAATTGCAACAACATAAGCTAAATCTTAAGTTTTATAATAAATAATTTCCTTGCAAATTTATAAATAAATAGCTTGTAAAACATGGTTTTTCACAACAAATATTCATACTTTTGCATATTAGTAATTTTAAATTCATTTTTGTTTATGAAAAAGTTAACAATCCTCATCATTATATGTTTTATCTTCTCAACATCAATTTTAGCTAATGCTGAAAAAAACGAAAAACCATTCGTGATTCCAGAACTAAAATACTGGAATGGCTATGATGGTGAATTTAAAATATCATCCAAAAGCAAAATAATATTTCCTGAAAACAAGCAAGAACTTTCTGATGTCGCTTATCAATTTGCTTCTGATTTTGAAAAAATGTTCGGCATAAAACTTAAAGTGAGCGATTGTAATCCTTCCGATGGAGATATTGTCTTTAACATCAAGAATGACAATAGCTTAAACAATGAAGAATATGAAATAAACATAGAAAACAAAATAGAGATAAACGTAAATTCCAAACGTGCGGCCATCTGGGCAAGCCGTACAATCCTGCAAATAGCCGAACAAAACAATTGCTCATTACCTAAAGGATTCATCAAAGACTATCCTGATTATGAAATGCGCAGCTTCATGCTCGACTGCGGACGTAAATTCATACCTATCAGCTTCTTACATGAATATATAGATTTCATGGCATATTATAAGATGAACACTTTCCACATTCATCTCAACGACAATGGTTTCAAACAATATTTCAATAATGATTGGAATAAGACACCTTCTGGTTTCAGATTAGAGAGTGACTATTTTCCAGGCCTCGCTTCTCGCGATGGCTATTATACCAAAGAAGAATTTGTTAAATTGCAGAAACATGCGGAGAGATTAGGTGTTGAGATAATTCCAGAATTCGACGTACCAGCTCATTCATTGGCATTCGTTCATTATCGTCCCGAACTCGGCAGCGAGGAATATGGCAAAGACCACCTTGATCTTTTCAAGGAAGAGACATACAATTTCGTGGATTCACTTTTCACGGAATATTTGAGCGGTGACGAGCCTGTATTCAGAGGTCCGCGTTTTCATGTTGGCACAGATGAATATTCCAACAAAGACAGCCTCGTGGTAGAGAAGTTCAGATACTTCACAGATTATTGCATTCGCCTGGCAGAATCATACGGGAAGCAAGCCTGCGTGTGGGGCGCGCTGACTCATGCAGAAGGCGTAACTCCAGTGAAAGTCGATAACGTTCTGATGTACGCTTGGTATAACGGATATGCCAACCCAAAGGAAATGATGGACTTAGGCTACGATTTGGTTAGCATCCCCGATGGATTGACATATATAGTTCCAGCAGCAGGATATTATTACGACTATCTCAACTGCGAGTATCTTTACAACAACTGGACGCCGGCACAGATTGGAAATCAGAAGTTTGAAGAAAAACATCCGCAAATAAAAGGAGGCTCTTTTGCTGTTTGGAACGACCATGCAGGCAACGGAATAAGTATCAAAGACATACATTATCGTGTATTTCCTGCGATGCAGACAATGGCAACAAAAATGTGGAGCGGAACTGATACAAAAACGCCATACGAGGAATTTAATGAGAAACGACTGAATCTCAGCGACGCGCCCGGAATAAACATCGCTGGTCGTTTTGATGGCGAAGCTAAATCATTGATAAAGATTGATTTGTTAAAACCTAACAAAAACATAGTGAAAGAAACAGGAATAAGAGAGATAGGATTTGAATATAGCGTTTCTTTCGACATCGATTATCAAGAAGAAGAAAAAGGAACGATTCTATTCGAATCGAGAGATGCTGTATTCTACCTCTCAGACCCTATTCAAGGAAACCTCGGTTTCGCAAGAGATTCTTATCTAAACACATTTAACTTCAAGTTTTATCCTAACGAAAAATTACATATCACGATTTGCGGCGACAAAGAAGCGACATACCTCTATATTAATGGAGAATTAAGAGAGACACTCGACAAGCAGACACAGTTTCATAACGATGGAAAAAGCAAAATGTATTACGTCAGGACATTGGTATTTCCATTAGAAAAAACCGGTGATTTCAAAAGCGAGATAAAGAATTTTGAAGTAAGGAATTATTTGTAAATTTGCAATAATTATAAAACGTTAGATTTATTATAAGGAGAAGTGATATGGAAATGCAACATCAATGTTTTATAGAACGCAAGCAATATATGCAACAGCTTCGTGACCTGAAAGACCAGAACATTATAAAAGTAATATCTGGTGTTCGTCGCTGTGGCAAATCAACATTATTGATGATGTTTTCTGAAGAACTTATTAATAATGGTGTTGATGCTAAACAAATCCAATTCTATAATTTTGAAGACCTTGACACTTTATCTATTGGAGATATATTCCAAATTCATACTCATATCAAGGAGCGATTGGTAGCCGACAAACCCAATTATATCTTTTTAGATGAAATCCAGAATGTAAAGGATTTTCAGAGACTTATAGACAGCCTTTATATAAAGCCTAATGTTGATGTTTATATCACAGGCTCTAATGCTTATATGCTTTCCGGTGAATTGGCAACATTACTCACAGGTCGTTATGTTGAAATAAATCTTTTACCACTACAATTTACTGAATATTATAACTTTATAGTATCAAAATCGCCAAACTTATCAAAAAACGAAATTTTGGCGAATTTTATACACTTCGGAGGCATGCCCGAATATATCAAACAGCTGAGCATAAATGAAAAGCAAGCAGACTTATTTGCTCAAAGCATATTAAAAACTATAATTGAAAAAGATATATTTCAAAGACTTAACATAACAAACAAACACGACTTCAACAAGATTGTTGATTTCATCTTCGACTCTGTTGGCTCTTACGTCTCACCACGTTCTATATCTGACACATTGCGTTCTAACGGAACTGTTGTTGACAAAGAGACCGTTGCAAAATATCTTGATGCATTATGCGAAGCATATCTGATATATAAAGTACCTCGATTTGAGATTAAAGGCAAAGGATTGTTGCAGACATTAAACAAGTATTATGTCGTTGATCCATGTTTTGCCAAGGTAAGATTGAAGAAAGCAGTATTGAAAGACCGTTCGCATTGGTTGGAAAACATGGTATATCTCGAATTACTTCGTCGTAACAAAGAAGTCTTCATTGGTAAACGCCTTAATATGGAAGTAGATTTCGTTGCAGTAGATTACAACGACTACACATCATACTACCAAGTAGCATGGACCACAGAAAATCCTGAAACTTTAGAAAGAGAGTTGGCATCACTAAAAGCCATAAAAGATTCTACGCCAAAATATTTACTGACAACAGATGTTGATTTCAATCCTGTTTATGACGGAATACGAAAACTTAACGTAATAGATTGGATGTTGAAAAACTAATGAGAAGCACGAAAGAAGGAATAGATGTATTATAAAGATTTTGTTGAAGTACAAAACTTATATGTACATCCTGAAGTATTATTAATCATTCCAAAACTATCAAGAACGTCACTTTTTCTTCTGTGTTTTTCGAGAGATGCAAAGAACCGCCATGAAGTCGTATGATTTGACGTGATATCGCCAATCCGATGCCGGAGCCTTCTTGTTTGGTAGTGAAAAATGGAGTAAAGATATTCTCTGCCACCTCGTCGGGTATTCGTCCTGCATTATTGGCGAACTCAATTCTTATTCGCTCATCAGAATCTATCTGCGACTGTATCTCTATGACATAATCCTTTTGTTTCTCGTTAGCCTCGCATGATTCAATAGCGTTTTTCAAAAGATTAAGCATTACTTGCGTAAGCTGTGTTCTATCAGCATAAAGCAATGTGTCATCAGGATTTATGTTAACCTTAACATTTATATCTCCAACATCAGCGATAGCTAATACATCGGAAATCAACTCTTTAAGATAGAATGGCGACTTCTGCGGCATCGGCACACGCGTCACCTGACGGAATGAGTTGACAAATTTCATGAGACGCTCGCTGGTGGTATGTATCACACCAAGACCCTCTCCTACTTTATCAGGATTTTCGATATTGTCAATCAAAGTGCTGCTTATTGAAGTGATAGGTGCTAAAGAATTCATAATCTCATGAGTGAGGATACGAGTCAGTTTCTCCCACGACTCCGCTTCCTGATTATCAAGTTCTTTGTTGATATTTCCTATCGTCACGACTCTTATGTCCTTTTCCTTATATTTAATCTCAGCGCAGCTTAAAAACAGATTGACGTCACCCATCTCAGTGGAATAACGCAGACTCTTCTGTTCTGACGGTTTTATGTTATTTAAAATATCAACCAGTTCCCCCGACAGCGCTCGCAGATGTTCTATATGGCTTATCCTCGGCAAAGAGAAGAACGCCAATGCCTTAGAGTTGGCGTGCATCACAGTGCCGTTCTGCATCAGAAGCATGATACCGATATTGGCACACTCCATTATCAGCTCGAAGTTCTTGTCGTCTTCACGCATGAGACGTTTCTTCTCGTCCATTACCTCCTTGATTTGGTTAAGAGAATGATTCACGAAAGAATTTTCCGTGCTGTTAGGATTCTCAGAAAAACGAAAAGAATAATCGTCATTCTTCACAGCTTTGATGATAAACGAAAGACGATTTATTATGCCATTATAAACGGAAACTAATTTTACTATTGATAATATTAACAATGGGACACAGACGAGCAACAAGGCGAATTTCTTATATGTCACGCATAAGCATGTCGCCGCGCTCATCAATATCAAAAATATGATATACAATGTGATACGTCTATATGAGATTCTGCTGTTTCTCATAGACCATAACGTTTTATCTTGTTATAAAGAGTCTGACGAGTGATGCCAAGTTTCTGCGCCACGAGCGAGAGGTTGCCGTTATTGGAGTTGATAGCATCGACAATCGCCTTACGTTCAATATCTTCGAGAGTGGCGTTTTCATCCATGGCAGATGGTTTTATGGATTCATACAAACCAAGATGTTCTGGTTTTATGATGTTACCTTCACACATGATGACAGCTTTTTCTATAGTATGCTGAAGTTCACGTATATTGCCGTCCCATCTGTGCGACAACATTTTCTCGGCAGCAGAAGCCGATATCACGACATTTTCCTTTTTATATTTCTCTGAATAACGACTCAGGAACATCTCCGCAAGCGGAATTATATCATCCTTACGGTTACGTAATGGCGGAATATTGACATGTATCGTATTGATTCTAAACAGCAAATCTTGACGAAACTCAGATTTCTCCGCCATATCGAATAGGTCGCGGTTGGTCGCTGTTATGAGGCGAATATCGACAGGTATTGCCTTGTTGGTTCCGAGACGAGTCACTGTTCTGTTTTGGAGAGCCGTAAGAAGTTTCGCCTGCAGATGCAGTGGCAAGTTGCCTATCTCATCCATGAAGAGCGTTGAGTTATTAGCAGCCTCCATCTTACCAGCGCGGTCGTCGCGTGCATCGGTGAAAGCACCTTTCTTATGACCGAACAGCTCGCTTTCAAAGAGAGTATCAGGAATCGCGCCCATGTCGAGACTTATCATCTCATTGTTACAACGTGAAGAAAGAGAGTGAATCTCACGAGCAAGAACCTCCTTGCCAGTGCCGTTCTCACCGGTAATCATTATGTTAGCGTCAGTGGCAGCCACACGCTCAACGATATTCTTGATACGCAGCATATCCGGAGAATTACCCCAGAACATAGAAGACCTTTTATCCGTAACATTGTTATTAGAAGATTTGGTCTTTGTCTTACCTTCGTTATAAGCATTGAGCAGAGTCTCAATAAGTTTCTCGTTGTTCCAAGGCTTCACTATGAAGTCGAAGGCACCGTCTTTCATGGCACGTACGGCGAGATCCACATCAGCGTAAGCGGTGAAGAGAACGACTTTTATTTTAGGGAATTTAGCATTAACCTCATTAAGCCAGAAAAGACCTTCGTTGCCAGTATTTATTCCAGCGTGAAAATTCATATCGAGGAGAATCACATCAGGCGATTCAGTCTGTATGGTAGATATGAGCGACTTAGGAGAATCGAGAGTTGTCACTTTCTCGAAATGACGCTCTGTCAGCATCTTGACAGCCGACAAGATATTAGGATTATCATCAACGATAAGGAGTTTACCTTTTTTTGACATAAGAGGAATTAATTTATAGTATATTTTTGCATACTATCTGACGCATCATCAATTGTTTGCAAGTTATATCCTCTTGATTTTGTAATTCCACGATTGATAAGCTGTTCAAAATCCTTTACAGATTTCTCATATTCCTTTATCGTATCTTTATCTTGTTGAG
>JAZLEF010000076.1:0-4218 GCA_045615125.1 Bacteroidales bacterium | reverse complement strand
CCTGCTGGCAACGACCTTCCTTTCGATGAAGCATTGTGCGAACAAGGACGTAACTTCTGTAACAAGATGTGGAACGCTCTCCGTCTTGTAAAAGGCTGGAAAGTAGATGAAAACATCGCTCAGCCAGAGACTGCAAAGATGGCGATGAGATGGTTCGAAGAACGCTTCCAACAAGTGCTCCAAGAAACAAACGACAACCTCGACAAATATCGTCTCTCCGATGCTTTGATGGGAATCTATAAACTCGTATGGGACGACTTCTGCTCATGGTATCTCGAAATGGTGAAGGCTCCAATGGGCCAACCATTAGACGCTGTAACTTACAACGCAACAGTCACATTCTTCGAAAACTTGATGAAGATTTTACATCCTTTCATGCCTTTCATCACAGAAGATATCTGGCATCTCTTGAAAGAACGTCAAGATGGCGACGACCTTATCGTCGCTCAACAACCTGCACAAAAAGTCGTTGACAATGATATATTAAATCAATTCATATTTACACAAGACGTCATCAATAACATCCGTAAGATTCGCGCTGAGAAGAATATCTCAATGAAAGAAGCTATCGAACTCATCGTTGTTGATAAAGACGGCAGCGTCAACAAAGAATTCGATTCTGTCATCATGAAGTTATGTAATGTAAGCTCGATCAATTATGTGACAGAAACACCACAAGACGCATTCGGTTTCTTGGTAAAAGCTACAGAATATTTCATCCCTGTGACAGACAATATCGATACAGAAGCAGAAATCAAGAAGTTGGAAGAAGAATTGGCTTACGCACAAGGTTTCTTGAAATCTGTTGAAGCAAAATTGTCGAACGAAAAATTCGTCAATGGCGCACCAGCAGCAGTCGTCGATAAAGAAAGAAAGAAAAAATCAGACGCTGAAGCAAAGATTAAAGTCATTGAACAACAATTGGCAACGTTGAAGAAGTAAGACTACAAGTCTACAAGACAACAAGACAACAAGTTGAAGCGCTGCTGTTAAAAGTGGCGCTTTTTTTTGGGCGTTCCGGCTACGCCGTCGGGCTTTCCGCTATATCTTTTTCCGCCTCCGGCTTCCGCCTTCGTCTCCAGCTTCCGTCTCCAAAAGGATGCCGCTCCAATCCCTAACGCAGTGGGACGGATTTAAAAAGATGTTGGTCCTCATTAAATAAAAAACTTTTGTCTTTAGCCTTTTGCCATTAGTCTTTTTTGTAAGTTTGTGCAGTTTTAAAAATTACCCTTATGAGAAGATTTTATTTTTTGACGTTTGTATTACTATTAAGTCTTACGATGTCAGCGCAAAACAGAGGCCTTTTGTTGAAAGAAAATTTTGACTCTACAGAGATTCCAGAAGGATGGTATATCGACGAACATGCCGACAACTGGTCGATATCTACGAGTGCCAAGTCGGGCGGAGTACCTAATGAGATATGCATGAACTGGTCTCCGGAATTCAACGGAACAACACGTCTCGTCATGCCGGCTTTCGATTTCACAGATGTCGATGAGGTGGTGGTTTCTTTCAAACATTATCACGACAACTATATAGGCGAGAATACCATCGGTATCGCTACTTCTTCTGACGGCGGAGCGACATGGAACAGCGGATGGGAACAGACTTATATCGCAATAGATGCTTACGTTGAAAGCCATACCATCTCAACTGCCGATATGGGAAAACCTAATGTGTTGATGTGCATCTATTTCACAGGTAATTCTTATTTGGTTAACAACTGGTACTTCGACGATATTGAAGTCTTCAAACAAGCAGAACTCGACCTCGAGCTTGTAAGTATCGACGTGCCAAACATTGTAGGAAAAGATTATAATGACGGCATTTCTTTTACTGTGAGAAATACTGGTTTGACAACGATAACAGATTTCAGTGTGAATGTTTCTCTCGATTATGCAGATTGTTACGACACTTTCAGCTTCAATACCAATCTAGCATCTTTTGAAACAGCACAATTCACAATCTCAGAAACAGAATGTGGTTCTTTCCCAAGTCCTTTTTATGAAGAACCAAGCGTCATAGAAATGGATATATACAAAGTTAATGGCGTTAATAGCGGTAGTGAAGGTTTGTTGAAAGAAGTTAACGTTGCCATGAGAGAAAGTCAGAAAGTGGTTCTTTTGGAACACTTTACAAGTTCAACATGCGACTATCCATGCATTCCAATCAATGAAATCATGGACGGTCATGCAGTAACATACGCAGGTCAATGTTCTTATTTGAAATATCCTATCGACCTTCCGCTCCTTGAAGACGGTTCGCCAGGTGGCGACCCTTATTGGACAGAGGAAAGTATCTTAAGAAAAAATTATTATGCAGTGATGGGCGTGCCTGAAACCTTCGTCGATGCGCAGACACAAGGCTATGCTGCAGCTACAGCAGAAGATATCGACTTGGCGTTACAAAGTCCTGCTTACTTCGATATAAAAGGCAGTTTTACCGTTGAAGGCAACACTATCAATGTCATCGCCGACTTCATGGCATACGCTGAAATAAGCAATGTGAGAGCTTTCGTCGCTGTAAGTGAAAAGACAACGAAAAACAATCTCGGCAATGACGAAGAAACACAATATCGTCATGTCTTCATGAAGATGTTGGAAAACGCAGAAGGCAATGCAATCGAATCAATCAAAGCTGGTGAATATCACAGATTGGAACTCTCCTGCGATTTGTCAGAAACCAACGTTGAAGAGATGAGTGACCTCGAGGTTGTGATGTGGTTGCAAGACTACACAACCAAAGAAGTGTTCAACAGTAACTTCGCTTACGAATATACAGAACACTGCTATCCAGTGATGAATCTCACCGCTTCTGTCGGTGGCGACGAGGTCCAGAAACTTTATCTCAACTGGGACGCACCAGAAGAAAGAACACCGATAGCATATAACATCTATGTTGATGGTATGTTGTTGGAAGAGAATTACAATTTAGACACATATTATTCTAATGAAGAGATAGTTGAATTCATAATGCCACTCGAATATCGAGGTCATACTGCTGAAGTCGTTGCAGTTTATGAAGACGGAATGACATCAGTCGGAACAATTAAATTAATCGACGACGATTGGGATGGTATTGAGGAAACAGTAGAAGCGGCATTCAATATCTATCCAAATCCTGCTAAGGAAAATGTCAAGTTCAAAGTTCAAAGCTCGATGTTCAAAGTGATTAAAATCTATAATTGCATAGGAGTTTTGGTAGAAGAAATCGAAGTTAATTCGAGTGAAGTCGAGGTCAATACTTCAAATTATGAAACAGGAATTTATTTCGTTAATATAGAAGGAAAAGACTTTGTTAGAACTGAGAGATTGGTAATTCTCTAGACTTTGGCTGTTGGCATTTGAAATGTCAATGTTATAAATAAAAATTCTTGTCGTTAGTAATGTTGAGCGACAAGAATTTTTTCTTATCTTTGCCCAATTTATATTTTTGTAACTAAAAACTTATCATTATGTCAGATACAGTAAAATTTATCGAAGGCGGTCTCACATACGACGATGTCTTGTTAGTACCAGCATACAGCAATATCATTCCAAGAGATACAAATTTGAGCACAAATTTCTCTCGTAACATCCAACTCAACATACCTATCGTAACAGCAGGTATGGACACTGTAACAGAAGCAGCTATGGCTATCGCTATCGCTCAAGAAGGTGGTATCGGTGTTCTTCACAAAAATATGACAATCGAACGTCAAGCTGCTGAGGTACGTAAAGTTAAGCGTGCAGAAAACGGTATGATCATCGACCCTGTTACTATCAGAGAAAACGCTATGGTAGGCGAGGCTCTCAGAATGATGAGTGAAAACCACATCGGCGGTATCCCTGTAGTTGATGCAAACAATGTGTTAGTCGGTATCGTTACTAACCGTGACATCCGTTTCATCCAAGACATGAAACGTCCTATCTACGAAGTCATGACAAAAGAAAATCTCGTCACAGCTCCTGAGTTCACAGACTTCGCTACAGCTGCTGAGATTCTTCAAAAACACCGCATCGAAAAATTACCTGTCGTTGACAAAGACAACCACCTCATCGGTCTCATCACATACAAAGACATCATTAAGATTAAGGCTCGTCCTAACGCAAGCAAAGACTCTCTCGGTCGTTTGCGCGTAGCAGCATCTGTCGGTATCGCAGCTAACACCATCGAAAGAGCAGAAGCTCTCGTAGCAGAAGGCGTCGACGCTATCAACATCGACACAGCTCACGGTCA
>JAZLEF010000075.1:0-18507 GCA_045615125.1 Bacteroidales bacterium | reverse complement strand
CCAGCATCGACGGTCGCGATATTAGTGTTCAAGTCCGTATTGATAGACTGATTACAGAACTTCACCAGATTAGGCAAAGACGTAGGATTAGAATACCAGTCACCGCCGCCTCTATATTTCAGCAATGCTATTTGTGTCTTCTGTGCATATAGTTCAAAAGACATCAGAGTAAGTAATAATATCAGTATTTTTTTCATAAATTTGGTTTTAGGTTTTATTATTTCATTTGGTTAATCAGCTGTATTGTATGACATGCCACCACAGCTGCGGTCTCAGTTCTCAGACGAGCTTCGCCAAGGCTAACAGGAACAAAGCCATTTTGTTTTGCCAGCTCAACTTCTTCTCTACTGAAGTCACCTTCAGGACCGATCAAAACGAGAGCGTTTTCTCCTTTCTTATACAAGTCACAAAGCTGCACTTTGACATCATCGTCAATCCACGCTATGAATTTCTGTCCATCAAAATTCTGTTTCACCAGTTTATCAAAAGACACCATGTCTTCTATTATTGGCATCTTGGATTTCACAGACTGTTTCATTGCTGCGACAACGATTTTCTTAAAACGTTCCACGTTGGCTGCTCGGCGTTCGGAATGATAAGATGTAAAAAGTTTCACCTCATCAATTCCTATTTCCGTAGCTTTTTCGAGGAACCATTCTGTTCTCTCGTTAAGTTTTGTAGGAGCCATTGCGATGGACAGTTTAAAATTTCTTATGTCGTAGCCGCTCCTCTGATTTGACAGTTCAGCCATAGCTCTCTTAGGATGAGCGTCGACTAATTCGGCGTCGAACAAAGAACCATTTCCATTGGTGACGCAGAAACAATCTCCTTCCTTCATTCGAAGGACTTTCACCATATGTTTCGATTCCTCTTCAGGGAAGGAGATTGTTCCTAATTGCGCGTCGGGCAGATAAAAGACATTCATCTTTTTATTTTTTACATTTTGTTTGGCATTGAAATTCCTAACAAGCCAGATGCGTTACGAAGCAATCTTGCTGTCATATCTGCCAATTGAAGTCTAAATTCTCTTCGTTTGACATCTTCTTCTTTCATGATGCTACATTCTTGGTAGAACTGATTGAAGTCTTTTGCCAAGTCGTAGATATAGTTAGCTATCATAGCAGGGCTTCTGTTGATAGCAGCTTGCTCTAACACTGAAGGCCAGTTGTAGATATTAACCAACAACATCTTTTCTTTTGGTTGCAAGTCAGCGACTGGTATTTCATTGCCGAATGTGATTCCATTATCCAAGGCTTTACGTATCACTGAGCTGATACGAGCGTGTGTGTATTGAATAAACGATGCTGTGTTACCATTGAAATCTATTGATTCCTGTGGGTCGAAGAGCATGGTCTTCTTAGGGTCGACTTTAAGGATAAAATATTTCAAAGCACCGATACCTATCATATCGTATAATTTGATTGACTCTTCCTCGCTCAAGCCATGAGCCTTGCCGAGTTCTTCAGACACTGCTTTAGCTGTCTTAACCATTTCGTCCATCAAATCGTCGGCGTCAACGACAGTACCTTCGCGAGACTTCATCTTACCGTTAGGCAATTCAACCATACCGTATGAAAGATGTTCAATATCGTTACCCCATTCGCGGCCCAATCTGACGAGAACACGTTTAAGCACGTCGAAGTGATAATTCTGTTCATTACCGACGACGTAGATTAATTTCTTAGGTTGATATTCCTCGTAACGCAACTGAGCTGTTCCCAAGTCCTGAGTCATATAAACAGATGTTCCATCTTTACGGAGCAAGAGTTTTTCATCAAGGCCTTCATTTCTCAAGTCACACCATACAGAACCATCTTCTCTTCTGTAAAGAACGCCATTATTAAGGCCTTCGTTCACCAATTCTTTTCCCAAGAGATATGTCTGTGATTCATAATAAATCTTTTCGAAGGAAACACCAAGGCGGTCGTATGTAACGTCAAATCCATCGTAAACCCATTGATTCATGGTCTCCCACAATTGACGAATATCTTTATCACCTGCCTCCCATTTTCTAAGCATCTCACGTGTCTCTTGCATCAAAGTAGAGTTTTCTTCAGCTGTAGCCTTTGCCTTTTCTTTTTCAGCATCGCTGAGTTCATCATAATTTGCAGGAAGCAACTGTTTAACCTCTTCTTTATAATGCTTATCAAACAAGACGTAGAAGTCACCGATAAGGTGGTCGCCTTTCTTTCCTGTTGATTCAGGAGTACAGCCTTCACCCCATTTCTGCCAAGCTATCATACTTTTACAGATATGAATACCTCTATCATTAACGAGGTTAACACGGACAACATTCTCACCATTAGCTCTCAAGATTTCCGACACGCTCCATCCAAGCAAGTTGTTACGGATATGTCCGAGGTGTAATGGTTTATTTGTATTAGGAGATGAATATTCAACAACTATTGGATTACCTTGAACTTCTTTTCTTCCAAACAATTCCTTCTGATGATTTTCTGCAAAAAATGAAAGCCAATAATTATCAGAAACAACGAGGTTAAGAAAACCTTTTACCACATTATATTTTGATATAATTTCACTTTCTGCTACTATCTCACGACCTATCTCATCAGCCATCACTTCTGGTGATTTTTTAGACATTTTCACAAATGGGAAAACTACTATTGTAACATCACCTTCAAACTCAGGACGAGTCTTTTGAAAATTAACTTGCTGTACAGGTGGTTCTTGTCCATATAGCTTTGTAAAAGCATTGACAAACAGTTGTCTTAAAATTCCTTCTAACATATCAGTCTTATTTAATTTTGAGGCACAAAGATAAGAAAAATAACGCTATTTTTATTGGTTATTAAAAAATAAAGTCTTGAATAAACTATAACTAAACGGGAACGATATCAATTCACCATAATAAGGTTTGGGATATACCTCAAATATCTCTCCTGGTATCATCACGAAGATATTTCCTGATATGTAGACTCTACCATTTTCAACACATGCAAACTTCACTTGATACGTGTATTCAAAATCGGGACAATCTGGATCTTCCGAAATAATATCATTATATATCATATCTTTTAACTCTTGTCCCCTTTGCTTGACAACATCATCAGCGAACTGCAAGCCTTCTATATACGATGACAGCATACGTGCTACAATCCTTCCCAACGTCTTCAAGTCAAAACCGACGTCTTTGAATCTCATCGACACCAAAAACGGCTGTCCGCTGAACCAACATCCCATACCATGTGCCGCCAAAGATGTAAAAGAATACGCCAAATCTTCATTAGGAAACAAATAAACAATATTATTCCCCAACTCATATTCTGTCGCTGTTATATAATCTGTTTCCATAAAGCTCATCACAAGAGAATTACCTATGCCATAATTAAACGCAGTTTTAATGCTATTCCAGTCATCACCGCTGAACTGGAAGGTCCCATCACCTATGGAGACCATCTGATTTGCCGCTGCCGACACTCCTCCAATCACAGTCTGCACTCCTACCTGCAAAAGCCACGACTGCGCAATCATATATTGAGCCAAGAAACCTTTTGTAAAACCAACTCCGAACAGCAAAGCAAACTCACCAAAAGAATCAATATTTTTCGCATTAAAAAGAACATTAGCAGCTCCTCCAACAACACCAAACGCCAAACTCTCAACAAGTTCTCCAGTAGGGTCTTCATATCGCAACGGATTATTCAGACAATAGCTATATCTGTTAAAATTCTGCGACATCTGAGGCATCTGAATGTTATTATCCGGACTTAGCATCATCGACATCACCGGGTCATATATTCTGCCATTCATATTTATCAACCCGAAATCCTGCAGATGCTCATGACCGGTAAAACCTCTGTCGAATAAGAGTGTTTGTTCTTCATCAACACTTATCCATTCATCGTAATCCCTGATATTACCCCACGCATCAAAACTAACTTCCTGAACGACATTGCCTGCTTCATCCGTGATAATATTCCATGAACCCAAATTGTCTTTATGGATATAATTATACGATTTATTGCCTTTTTCATCAATAACACAAACTGCAAAAATTCCACCAGGACCTTCAATAAATGTATAAACATCTCTCCTACCATCTTGCTCAACTATCTCACATGCCCCAACGTATGTCTTGGTCTTAGTCCTTCCAGCGACATTCGACGACATATAAATTCTATTTTGGTCATAGCCATAGTCAATCAACAGATTCCCATCATCTTTAGTTATGCTCAACAGATTATCGAACGAGGTGTATTTCATATTTTGCTTCAACGATAAAAGCATACTATCATCATCAGTCTTAGCTTTAAAAATCGCATTAGGCCTATCGGGATGATACATTGCCGAATATATCACTCTAACATCATCGATTTCCTTTTCGAGTATGTTCCCCAGATTATCATAAGACATTCTAGCTTTTGTCGTTCCATTCAGCCGCACCTCAACCAAACGATTCCAATCGTCATATTCAAACTCTTCAAGCACATTGGTACCTGTCGACTTCTCTCTATGAAGCAGATTACCAAAATCATCATATTTATAACTTAAATCTTGTATAGTAGAATTACCATCTGTTGCGACTATCCTTTCAAGAAAAAAGGTTTTATCATCATAAAGAGTCTCTGTCTTAATTCCATTTCCATACAGACATTCCGTTATAAAGCCATTAGGATTTGTATTGTTGGTTCTCCATAAGACTTTATTTTCAGCCACATCAAGCACTTCCTTCTCATAACCGGAATTTGAAAACACCTTCGATATTGTCACTCCAGAAGGATAAGTCACGGTAGCGATACGATTAGCCTTATCATATCCATAAATAGTTCTATATTCATTTCCGTGAATAGTCTCAATCTCTTCTACCAATCTCAGCTTTTCATCGTACACATAATCCACACGATGCATATCTGACGTCACTATCCTTTTCAGCAATCCGTTTTTGCCTCGTCCGACATCATATACCCAATTTGTTTTCACCTCCTTTTTCGACATGGCGTCCTTTATCGTTTGTGCCACCATCCTTCCGCTGACATCATATTCATTTTCTATCACACCTTCTTTTGCGTTGGTTATTTTTTTAAGATACCCTAAAGCATCATATTCGTATGACACCATGCCGTAATTAGGATCATTCAAAGTCTTCTTATTTCTACAATTATCATAAGTTAGCGTAACCTTGTTTTGAGGATTACCATCGATATATGCCGATTTTATCTTACCGTCGCAACAATACTCATATTTTATAGCATTACCTGCCGACTCCTTCGTTTCTACCAGCCAATCCATAAAATTATAAGTATATACATTAGATAGCCTTTCCCCATCAAGACCAAGTGTCTCCTTGATAACATTATTTCCATTATAGAACACAGTATTCCTCACACCATTAGGATGTTTAACCTCAACTATTCTATTGTAGCTATCGTACACATTTGTCACATTAAGACATTCTTCACCTTGATAATACGGCAGACTCTTCTGTTTGAGATTTCCAAAGTCGTCGTATGTTTTATCGACATACACAGCATTGCCATTTATATCGAAGGTTACAGTTCTCAGCTCCATACCATTTTTATGGTAAAAAGTCATAACCTCTGACATTGCAGTACTTTTCTCCCAACTATAGTAAGTAGCCTCATGAGGTGCATATTCATTTCCAACAGACCATCGTAATGCCTTAGCTTTTTGCATTCCGTCTGGCATTGTTATCATATCTGTAACGCCAGCAGGATTTTTCTCACTAAGTGTTACGAAATCATTAAAGTCTACCGTTGACAAAAGCATTCCATAGTCATCATCGTAATTACATTTCACGACACGGCCCAATTCATCTATAGTTTTTATCCTATACCTATATGTGTTGTCATACTCATATTTTGTTGTCTTTGCAACATCTATCGATGGCGATGACACTGTCTTACTAGTCATATTTCCGACGACATCATAATCATATTCTATATTAAGCGACAAGGGATCCGAATAATCTTCGTTAAGATTGGGCAATGTCATCTCACCGACGATGCGCAGAGGCGACTTTTCGTCATAGCTAAAAATCTTCAATCTGCCAACACTTTCCTCATTTTTATCATATATGTAACTATAGATTTTCTTCGGTCTATTTATTATCCAATTACTAATATCATTATCGAAGATGGTATATTCTTCTTTGACGTACGTACAGTTTTCAGGCTCCGACACAGCAAATTCATCAGTAAAGCCAGTAGTCTTTAACTCCAACTGAATTACCTTATCGTAAGTTTTATTCGAACCATTATCACTACGATATGTATTTCTTTCTATTGTCTGCCTTTTAAGTACGCCTTGTCTATCAAGACAATATTCCGTATCATAGCAATATGTCGTCAATGGCACCACGACTTTATCATTAGAATTACATATATATTTTTCATAACAAAAAGTCTTTTCTCTTACCAGCTGTTTCTCGCCTTGATATAATCTAACCAAGTATGGAAGACTAACAGAATGAGAGCCCATCAAATTATAACTGTAATATTTCTCTTCTTTTTGAATAGGATTTCCTTCAAGATAATTCTTTGTCTCAACTCTTTCAAAACCCAAGAAGCCATGACCTTTAGTATGCAGCAAAGCATTATGATATTTATATTTCGTCACTATATGTTTTCCGTTAATACTAAACACTGTATCCGTTTTCAAGGCAGATATCGGTATAGAGTTTTTCCTGATATTATTTTCATACACACCATTATCGCATGTATAAAACCCATCATCTATTTTATTCCTACACATAAGATAATCATAGGAGAAGCCTCTAACATTACCCATTCCATCTATTATCCGTTCAACACCATAATATGCCGAATGAGGATACAACGATGTGATATACGCCTTTTGTGTACTTAAAGGAGAACGAGGCAAACCCGACAATATCGAAACATTTTCTTGAGGAAGGAATCTTCCAATCTGAATAGTCTGATGAGAATAGTTTATCGGCATGTAATATCTGCCAGTGTATGCAAAATCAATGGTATTATCAGACTTGACGAATGGCATCAAACCCAACTCCAGATAATAGTTTCCACCCATATTTTTAAAAACGCCGACATCAGCCGTACCGTCTCCATCGAAATCAGCGGTTCTAATTGTCACACTTGGCTTAGACATCTCTCGAAGCGAATATTGATATTTATCTTTAGCATTCAATGATATCGACCTCAACAAACTTGTATTGCTACATACCATTGATCGGGTGAATCCATTACCCATTGAAAACACAATATTCCAAGTTCTAGAATTATCATAATAGAGAATATCAGTCTTACCATCACCGTTGAAATCATTTGGAAATGGATAAACATCTTTCGTCATGGAGCTACCGCTTGAAAACAATTCTATTTCATACATATTTGAAATACTTGTCTTATAAATCTCATAGCCATCATTTCTCAAAGCCAATATTTCCGAGACGCCGTCACCAGTAACATCTATTGCCATCAAATTCGCATCAATGCCATTTATAACATCACTTTTGTAAATAGTAATTTTTGAAAATCTACCATTCACAAAATAAATATACGACGCTCTATCATCGTTATCACTACCATCAAATGCATCCACGACAAACACACCATTTTTGTTACTATAAAATCTACCTGGCATTATCACCACATTATTTTTAAAGAAGTACGATGTTTTCTTCACAAACGATCCTTTTTCCATAAGATAGAAATGCATTGTAACAACATTATCATCTTGGCTTTGTGCTCCGTGATTAAACTCACATGGTATTATATCATCTATACCGTCTTCATTTAAATCCACCACATATATCCATTCCAGATTCTTAGAAAGAGATATTGAAGTCATAGGCGAGTTTTGAAATGTGCCATCGCCATTGTTAAGATACACCTTAGCAACCACATCGTCGGGATAAGTATCCTGCATCTTATACGGAACCGTCATAACATCAGAAAATCCATCTCCATTAAAATCACCAACAAAAGGAACATTACTAAACACCGACTTATCGAGCTGATACATCTGAAAATTATTCAAATGACTAGGATAATGTTTTTCTTCAGCATTCCAAATTATCTGCGTGGAATTAATCTTATCTTCGCCTATTGTAAGTCCCATAGATTTAAGTCTATAATGAACGAAGTAATTTCTTCCGTACAGATCAGGACTATAATAATCAAGCGAATAATTATAGAGAACCTTTCTCGTGTAATTATTTAAGACCACCACATTTTTAAGGATTCTGCCATTCGTTTTTTTATTGCCGTAGACATAGGAGAAATTGACATCCGACATCCTATCTTCATAAACGAACAACACCCTATATGCAGGTCTTATTCCAGCTTTAGCATTGGATGTGTACTCAATATTATTAATATAGGACTCTCCTTCTCTAATATCTTTATCATAATTAAATACGATAGCATTACCATCCCTATCAGATATTTTATGCAGCAGCCATCTAATCACCACATATTTATCATTCATGCTCTCGATTCTTGAATCTGCAGAAGTACCATATTCCCATATAGTCCCATCGCTTTTCCACACTTGGAACGATTCGGGTGACGTACCTTTGGAATACGACACTATCCTATCCATATTATCAAATTCCACCTTATATTCAGCATTGTCACCTCCATAAGTACCATCGACAAGCATCAATCGTTGACCATCCATGGCGAATCTATCATTAACAAAATCCACTGACGAAACCTTTCCATCGTGATATTCAGTCTGTCCGACTCTTTCTATTGACGACAATCCAGAAAGATTCCACGCCCATCCCATTATGCCATTTGTACTTTGGTTATTATAAACGAATGATATTTTAGGAACCATTGAACCTATTGCATTGGGTAGTTTAAGGTCTACGCTATAGACTGCAGCACCAGTATTTGTCGTGCTGAAAGTACCAGGCAAGGAACCCACAACTCCACCGCCATCATATCCTCCTGAGTAAAGTCCATCCGTAGGAGGAAAAACAGAATACCGGTCTATCTTCATTACCATATTTTCATCACTCTCAGGCTTATATTCAAAACCTGGAAGTAATTTTATTGATGTCGTAGCCTCGCAAATATAAGACTCACTACCATTCAATGTCTCATCCAATTCAACAAATGATTCTTGATACATATTCTGTGAGTAAAGTCTTAACGACCACAACGACGACACTATCATCATTATGCCAATAATCTTACTTTTCATAATCCTAATTTTAAAGTTTCACAACAACACAACTATACACTTTATCATCCTTAGTTATTCTCAGCAGATACATTCCTGCAGGATTATCAGTAATATCAATTCTCATATCGTTTATCAGTTCATCCTTTCTAACCAGAACACCTATGTTATTATAGACCTCAAATAAGGTTTTTCCAGCGTCTGCATTTTCATCATTTATTTTAATGTCGAATATTCCATTATTAGGATTTGGGTAAACCAATAAATCATCATTTACCGTCATTTCATTTTCAGATATTTCTCCAGATATTACGTCATCTGTCATTTCTTTATCTTCTGCTCCACAATCATACACGAGCATCTCAACCCTATTGCCTGATTTATCATAATTAAACATAAGGCAACCTTGGGCTACAGTTTCATCAGATACGACAAGACATAATAATACAGACAGAAATACCCACTTATATTTCCATTCCATATTTTTAATATTTGAAATTATTTAGATTGTAAGGTTTCTATTATCTTTTGTTGGCTTTCTATCAATTTGTTCAATTCGATAGCGTACAATGTCAGTTCTTCTATTTTTTTCAGAAGAAGTCCATCCATTTCCACCAATGCATATCCATTACTTAGCACGTCTTTTTCAGATGGCATATCGGGGAGATGTCCATTATCAACGACATACTGTTCCAATTCGGATAAAGGTCTCAGTTCATAATCATCATCAAAGACAATGTCATACCATTCCGATACTTCTTTCACCATGACTTCAGACGTCAGTATCCCTCCTGTCACTGATAGTTTGGCTTTCATATCAACATCATTTGCTTCTATGTTGATTATATCATTTTGAGATAATATGCTCATACCTTTATCCTTATTGACAATAATCTTATGTTTATCATCATATATTCTAAGGTATGCCGCTTGCGTATTCGTTGTTGGTTCCAATATAATACCAGCATCTTCATTAGCATCCGACTTTATATGCAGCTTAGATTCCGGGCTTGTTATGTTACCTATGCCTATCTTACCCGTAGAGTTAAATCCAGAAGAGTTAGTGACAAAAAGCGTTGGCACACTGCTATTAAAGCCTATCATCAAACTATTGGGAATATTATTTATCAAGGCTTTAGTATCTGTATTACTTGTACCAGAACCTATCACCATAGCATTTGTAGCTATTGCTTTTACATAACGTCCCATCGCCAATGATGATGACGCGTTGGATTTTGCGAAATATCCTACTGCAAAAGAAAACGCCCCCGTTGTTTCACAACTTGCTCCTATTGTAGCAGAATAATTTCCTGTAACCACATTTTGATTCGATCCTGATGCTGGTCCGCATAAATCACAACCACCTTTTTCCTGTGCATTTATAATCGTAGCTTTTACTCCCAATATCATTGAAAGTATTATTGTAAATAAAACTTTAGTTTTCATAATATTTTGGTTTTAATTTTAATTTTGGTTTTTATTCTTTAACAAATTTCTTTCTCAAGACACGTCGTTCGTCAATAGTCATATCGCAGAAATACATTCCTTTTTCAAGCATCGACACATCCAATGCCAAAGTATTTCCGTCTAAATACACATCCCTATCCAAGCATCTTCTTCCCAACATATCAAATATTGCAAGACGAACTTCTTTATCATTCACATCAACAATATCAATATTCAGGAGAGAAGACACAGGATTCGGGGAAAAACTTACTTCAAAATCTTCTTCATTTTTCACAATATCTGTCACCATCTCAAAATCCTCAATATTCAACTTATATATTACCATCTGTGTATAATCGTTATATTCAAACATAACATGAATTATACAACCTTCGTCATAAGTTGGCTGGATGTACAAAATACTCATATATTCACCGAAGTCAAAATCTTTCCTACCTAATATTTCCAAATCATCATTTATCAAAAAGACCGTAGCTGTATTTGGCTGAACATCAAAATAAGACATATTTTGCCAGAATGTCGATATGTATATTTTTTCTTGATTGACGTATGCCATGCTTCTGAACTGCGACACATAATCTGTAGTATCTATTCTTTCCAAGCTAAGTGTTTTCAGAATATTCATATCAGTATCCATTTTCAGAACTATGGGATGCAAATCATTGATACCATCTGTATTAGAGGAATTTGCCGACATCAAAAAGTGGTTTTCATCATACCAATAATCTACACATATAAACATTGGTAATATGTTATTAGGATAATTATCAAAATCATCGATTATTGTTGTTGACATATAATTCAAATCATCATCCACATAACTCACTGTCTCGACGCCTAAGGTTGTCATACCATTACTATACATCGCATAACAATCAGTATTCGGTACCTTTATAAAATCTGAGATATCAGAATAACGAGAAGGATTTTCAAGATAAGATTGTTTCAACAGATTACAATTAACATCAATTTTATAGAACAGAAAATCATATTCTGTTATAACATGTTCCGTAATCAAATCTGTCACTTTTGTCACAAAAACGATTTCTTCATTATCATTCAACAAAGCCTGTGATGATGGACCGAACGCGATATATGGTTCTTCAAAATCAAGATATTTTTCAGCAACAATATCCAAATCAGGATTCAACACGGCTATCCATATTTTCTCACAGGTTTCACTATTAGCATCATAACCACATAAAGCTGCTACAAAAACATTTCCATCCTTCAATCCCACTGCTGCTATAAAAGATTCTCCTTCAAATCCATTATCAAACATCCTCTCTTTACAACCGCCATCTTCATCAAAACATAATGCTACTGGATGTGACATGTTAGAATCATGTATATATTTAGTTCCTAATACGTAGTTATAATTTAATGACATATCACCAGTAGTGAATATAACATATTCTTTTTCATTGACAGGATATTCAAATGACCATTGCTGGGAGGATACAGTCTTCACCATCAGCATTACGAACATCAATGTAAGCAATCGTCTCATGATTTCAATTTTTAGTTATTTAATAAATCTATTGGATTTCCAAATTCATCTTGTTTTACAGAATACTTTGATCCATAAAATATATAATTCTGATGACTATACACAGTGCTATTCGTTTCACGTGTCATTATTCCGTCTATATTTATTTCCATGAACATCACATCATCGGTAAACATATATGAATATTCAGAGTCTTCCGGAACAAGTTCTTTTATTACCTTAAGTTCATTTTGGTAATAATGATTAAGACTGTTACCATCAATATATAATTCATCCTTATCACAATCCTCCTTATAGAAAATATAATACTCATTATTATTTTTATCCCAATATTCATTGCCTTTCAATGGAATATAAATCATGTTAACATATATATTTCTACGATTAGAGCACTCTTGTGGCTTATATCCATGATAATAATTAATAGTATCTTCAAGAAGTTCTGCCGCATCGGTCAGCACATCCGGATTATCACACGAGCCTCCATATTCTCCGAAGAACCAGCAAGCGTCATAATTGAAAGGTCCATGCAAGAATGGTTTATAATCTATTTGATGATTATCAGTTTTTCCTGTCACAGCTATTACATCAACACTTAATCTTCCTGAGCGAGTCTCATTTTTTGAAACGAAAAGCGACATCAGAGCTTTATCGTGAGTAAATCCATCATTACGATATTCATCTCTTACTGACATAATAATATCATCATAAAGTTCATTCACATCTTTCATCAATAACATATCATTATTCACATCTATTTCAAAAGACAGTTCGTGAACTTTTTTCTCAATAAATTTTTTATCAGGGAATGAATAGGTAGTATTAAACAGTGCCTCGATATTCCACATTGCACTATCGGCATTAATGTAGTTATCGCCTCTATAAGTTCCGTGTTTAATTTCTTTAAGCTGATTATCAAATCTCTTAATTCGCTGAATTATTTGATTTGTCTTGGAATCATAAATTTCTTGTTTTTCATCATTGGTTGGCGGTTCTGTAATTTTATCTTTTTTACAAGAAACAAAGCCTACAGAAAGTAGGATACCAATAATTAATAATGTAAATTGTCTTGGATAATTTGGTTTCATAATAAATAATTTTTGGTAATTTTTTTGGTTTGATTCTTTAAATACAATTTTGCAATACTATAATACTATCATAAACAACACCTCCTTTTTTCTTTCGTTATTATAATTTCACTTTGCAAATATAGTACGGTAATATTCGTTTGTCAAGCATTTTTTTCTTAAAAAAAATTATGATTTTTTTCATTGTTATAAAATATTTTTTTTATAATTTTGCATTTTGATGACACGAAATTATACATTATCAATAAGCACTATAACTACAGATTTACTTGCAAGTAAATCTGGTATAATGTTTATTTTTTTGCTGACGGTTTTAAGCCGTCTTTTTTTTGTGTCTTTGTTAAGTTTTCATTATTATCTAACTCAAAATCATAAGCAACAATGTCTATTTCACTAAAAGATCGTAGTTTAATTTCTATTTACGACTACACACCGGAAGAAATTTGTCATATTCTTGACATAGCAGAAGACTTTGAAAAGAATCGTCTTCAAAATCTATTAAATGGCAGAGTTATTGCTTCATTATTTTTTGAACCATCAACAAGAACAAGACTCAGTTTTGAGACTGCCATTCAACTTTTAGGAGGAAATGTTATTGGTTTTAGTAGCACAGCAGGAACAAGCCTTTCAAAAGGTGAATCATTAAAAGACACCATCATGATGGTTTCAAGCTATGCAGACCTTATCGTTATGCGTAATCCTGTTGACGGTTCAGCTCGTTATGCTTCTGAAGTTTCAAAGGTTCCTATTATCAATGCTGGTGACGGTGCAAACCAACATCCTACACAATGTCTCCTCGATCTTTATTCAATCAGAAAGACACAAGGCACTCTTGAAAATCTTGAAATCACAATGGTTGGCGACTTAAAATATGGACGTACTGTTCATAGTTTAGTACAAGCAATGTGTAACTTTAAAGCTAAGTTCAACTTCGTTTCACCAGTTGAGTTAAAAATGCCTTCAACTGTTATTCAGTACATCAAAGACGCTGGTCTTGAATATACAGAATACACAGAACTTAACGATGTCATCCCTCATTCAGACATTATTTATATGACAAGAGTTCAACGTGAACGTTTCCCAGATCCATTGGAATACGAAAAAGTTAAGAACTCATATATCTTACGCAATGAGATGCTTGAAAATTCTAAGCCTAATTGTCGTATTCTCCACCCACTACCACGTGTTAACGAGATTCATACAGACGTCGATGAAAATCCTAAGGCTTATTATTTCCAACAAGCTCAAAACGGATTGTTTGTTCGCCAAGCTTTGATAGCAGCAATACTTGGTCTTAAATAATAATATTCATTAACAATTAGACTTTAATAACCATGGATAAAAGAAAAGAGCTTATAGTATCAGCAATTGAAAACGGAACTGTTATTGACCATATTCCTGCAGATAAAGTATTTGAAGTAGTAAAAATCTTAGGTCTTGAACATTCTAAAAACTCTGTTTATTTTGGAACAAATTTAGACAGTAAAAAATATGGTAAAAAAGGTATCATCAAAATCAGTGAAAAATACTTTGAACCAGAAGACATCAATAAGATTGCTTTAGTAGCTCCAACAGCTTCTCTTATTGAAATTAAAGACTTTGAAGTTATTAAAAAACATAGTATTGAAATTCCAAACCATATCGAAGGTTTCGTAAAATGTTTCAACCCTAACTGTGTAACTAACAAAGAAAGCGTTCCAACAAAATTCACTGTAGTTAAAGAAGGTGATGGAAAGGTTAATTTAAAATGTCATTATTGTGAAAAATACACACGACAAAATAACATTGAGTTTATATAAATGAAAAAAAAGCTGACCTTAGGTCAGCTTTTTTTTATGCTTGTGCTGCAGGTCCTCCCATTGTAAATGGAGGCACTTTTTCATTCACGTCTTTTATTGTTCCGTGTGTAGACTCATACTTGCTAATATTTTCAGCCAATGCCTTATATAATCTCTTAGCATTTTGAGGTGTCAATATGATTCTTGACTTTACTTTTGCTTTAGGTGATGCTGGCATGAGTTTAATGAAATCCACAATAAATTCTGTTGAAGAATGAGCTATAACTGCAAGGTTAGAATAGATACCTTCTGCTATTTCATCAGTTAATTCGATATTAATCTGATTCTTGTTGTTATTATTTTCCATAGTTACTTATTAAATTATTTTTTACAAAGATAAGATTTTTATGCATAAAAAAAATAGGCCAGTTAAAAAACTGACCTATTTATGAAAAATCACAACTTATTCTGTTACTACAAAGTTTTCTTTTTCAGTATTTGTTATTGGTTCATAATCTTCACGGTCACCAACGATCAAGTCGTTATATTCACGTAAACCTGTACCAGCTGGGATCTTATGACCAACAATAACATTTTCTTTCATACCTTCGAGAGTATCTGACTTAGCATTGATAGCTGCTAATGTCAAGACTTTTGTTGTCTCTTGGAATGATGCAGCTGAGATGAAACTATCTGTTTGAAGAGCTGCTCTTGTAATACCTTGGAGCACTTGGTGTGCTGTTGCAGGTTGAGCGTCGCGAGCTTCAACAAGTTTCTTATCCTTACGTTTCAAGACTGAGTTTTCGTCACGGAGTTTTCTTACTGTAATCATTTGACCTTCTGTGAGGTTTTCTGAATCTCCACGATCTGTAACGATTACCTTACCGAAGATTTCGTCATTGCATTCTTGGAATGTAAGTTTATTAACGAGTTCACCTTCGAGGAAGCGTGTATCACCTGGATCATCAATTTCGACTTTACGCATCATTTGACGTACTATAACTTCGAAGTGTTTTCCGTTGATTGTTACACCTTGTGAACGATAAACTTCTTGAATTTCGTTAACGATAAATTCTTGAACCTTCATAGGACCTTCGATAGCGAGGATATTAGCAGGGGTGATAGCACCGTCTGATAATGGTTGACCTGCTTTCATGAAGTCGTTTTCTTGAGCAAGAATTTGTTTTGATGTAGGGATGAGATAACTCTTTTGTTCACCTGTCTTAGAAGTGATAATGACCTTACGGTTACCGCGGACGAGTTTCTTTTCGAATGAAACAACACCGTCAATTTCAGATACGACAGCAGGTTCTGATGAGTTACGAGCTTCGAACAATTCGGTAACACGTGGAAGACCACCAGTGATGTCGCCCAACTTACCTGTTGCGCGAGGAATCTTAACGAGCATATCACCAGCCTTAATTTTAGCACCATCTTCTACCATGATGTGAGCACCAACTGGTAAGTCGTATGACTTGATGACGTCACCATGTTTGTCAACGATAGAGATTGAAGGATTCTTTGAATATTTACGTCCTTCGATGATAACGCGTTCGTTGTAGCCAGTTTGTTCGTCTGATTCATTACGGAATGTGACACCTTCAACAATGTTTTCGTATTGAACCTTACCTTGATATTCTGAGAGTATCAATGCGTTGTATGGGTCCCATTCGCAGATTAAATCACCTGGATTAACTTCTGTGTTAGGTTTGATATAGAGTTTAGAACCATAGCGGATGTTTGCTGTTGTAAGAGCAACGCCAGTCTTCTTGTCGATGATCTTCATTTCAGCAGAACGACCTACTACTACTTGATATTCTTTTTGCTTACCTGTGATTGGATCGATAGAATCTTCTTTATAATCAACGACACGGAGTTCATCGATTTCAAGGATACCATTGTATTTAGCCTTGATTGAAGAATCATCTGATGTTGTTGACGCTGTACCACCTTGGTGGAAAGTACGCAATGTCAACTGTGTACCAGGTTCACCAATTGATTGAGCTGCGATAACACCAACAGCTTCACCTCTTTGAACAAGTTTACCTGAAGAAAGGTTACGTCCGTAACAGTTAGCACAAACACCACGTTTTGATTCACATGTTAATACGGAACGTATTTCTACGTTTTCTATTGGAGAATCAGAGATTATCTTAGCGATGTTTTCAGTAATTTCCTGACCGCCATTGATAATTAACTCACCTGTTTGAGGATGGAAGATGTCATGTAAAGCAACACGACCTAAGATTCTGTCATATAATGATTCTATAACTTCATCACCTCTACGTAAAGCACTGATTGTTAAACCACGAAGTGTACCACAGTCTTTTTCGTTGATGATTACATCGTGTGCAACGTCAACGAGACGACGTGTCAAGTAACCAGCGTCAGCTGTTTTCAACGCGGTATCAGCAAGACCCTTACGAGCACCGTGAGTAGAGATAAAGTATTCAAGAACAGAAAGACCTTCTTTGAAGTTAGACAAAATAGGGTTTTCGATAATTTCAGCACCACCTGCTGCAGAAGATTTTTGTGGTTTAGCCATAAGACCTCTCATACCGCAGAGCTGACGAATCTGTTCTTTAGAACCACGAGCACCTGAATCCAACATCATATATACAGGGTTGAATCCTTGGTCATCTTTAGGAAGGAGTGTCATAACTTCGTCTGTCAACTTAGTTACCACATGACCCCAAATATCGATGATCTTGTTGTAACGTTCATTTGAAGTGATGAAACCCATATTATATTCTTCACGGATAGCAGCGACTTCTTCGTTAGCTTCTTGGATCAATTCTTCTTTTATTGAAGGAACCAAGACGTTACCCAAGTTAAATGAGAGACAACCTCTGAAAGCCATTTCATAACCCATATTCTTGATAGCATCCAAGAATTTAGTTGTTGTTGCTGTACCGAGGAGTTTCACCATTGTACCGATGATATCACGTAAAGCTTTTTTATTTAACAATTTATTTATGAATCCAAATTCTTTTGGAACAACTTCGTTAAAGAGAACACGACCTACTGTTGTTTCTATCTTTTCGTTTACGATAGAACCATCTTCTTTACGTACATCAACGCGTACGTAAATAATAGCGTGCATATCAACTTTATTTTCGTTATAAGCTATGATAACTTCTTCTGGAGAATAGAATGATTTACCTTCGCCTTTAACAGGATGTTCAGGAGTGCTCTTACGTGGTTTTGTAATGTAATACAAACCAAGAACCATGTCTTGAGAAGGCACTGTGATAGGAGCACCATTAGCAGGATTCAAGATATTGTGTGAAGCCAACATTAAAATTTGAGCTTCGAGAACTGCAGCGTTACCGAGTGGCAAGTGAACAGCCATCTGGTCACCGTCGAAGTCAGCGTTGAAAGCTGTACATACGAGAGGGTGGAGACGGATAGCTTTACCTTCAACGAGTTTTGGTTGGAAGGCCTGAATACCGAGACGGTGCAATGTAGGAGCACGGTTCAACAATATTGGGTGACCTTTCAATACGTTTTCGAG
>JAZLEF010000074.1:0-22441 GCA_045615125.1 Bacteroidales bacterium | reverse complement strand
AGTGATAGTTTCGCGATAAGGAACTTTAGGAGCTGCGAATTCAACAGCGATTTTGTGTACGTTATCGAGATACCATTTAATTGTGTTGAGGTGATATTCACCTTGACATTGGAGGATATTTTGTTTTAACTCACGTGACATAGCTGTGATGACTGTTGGGTCAATCTTGTGGTAATCAGCGAGGATACCGCCGAGTTTTTCGTCTTCTTGTGAGTTAACGGCTTTGATAGCTGTTGAGAAAATTGGTGCTGGGAATGGTACAGCTTCGAATGCTGTGTCTGAAATCTTAGCGTCTACTAAGCTGTCGTTAACGCGAACGTCTTTCAATTTAATTGTTGAAACTATATCGCCAGCGCATGCTTTTTCTACTCTTTCACGTGTTTTACCGTTAGATACTAAGAGTTGAGAGATACGTTCTTTGTTACCAGTACGTGGGTTAACGAGGTCTTGTGATTCTGTGATTGTACCACCGTAGATACGTGCCATAGCAACGTCACCAACGTTTTGTTCGTTAGAGATTTTGAAGAAGAACATAGCTGGAGCTTCTTCTGTGCTGTTATGGAATTCTGTACCGTTTTTAGCTTTGATAGCGTTAACGTGAGCTGGTGATGGGCAAGCGTTGATGAGGAATTCGAGGAGACGTGTTACACCAACGCCTGATTTAGCTGCACCGCATAATACTGGGAACATGTCACGGTTGATGATACCGAGGTGGAGACCTTTTTCCATGTCTTCAGCTGAGAGTGTACCTTCTTCGAAGAATTTTTCCATGAGGCTGTCGTCACCAGCAGCTGCTTGCTCGATAAGTTGTTCGTGCATTTCTTCAGCTTTGTCAGCGAGGTTAGCAGGGATGTCTTGTACTTCAGGAGCGCCGTTACCGTTTTTGAAAACTAACATTTTCATTGTGATAAGGTCGATGACTGAGTTGAAACCTTCACCTGTGTTAACTGGGAATTGAACTGGAGTAACTTTGTCGCCGAAATATTCTTTCAATTGACGTACTGTATCTTCAAAGTTAGCGTTGCTGTGGTCTAATTGGTTCATGAAGAACACAACAGGCTTGCTTGTCTTTGTAGCATATTTCCAAGCATTTTCTGATGTTGCTTCAACACCTGATTGTGAGTTGACTGTGAATACAGCCATGTCAGCTGCTGTTAAACAAGCAACGATGTCGCCTGAGAAGTCGCTAAAGCCAGGAGTATCTAAAATGTTGATTTTTTTATCGTTGTAGATAGTGTGTAACAAACTGGCGTTAACAGAGATACCGCGTTCTGTTTCGATTGGACGGTAGTCTGATACAGTGTTTTTGCCTTCTGTTGAGCCTTTTCTGTTAATGAGCTTACCTTCGAAAACCATGTTTTCAGCAAGCGTTGTCTTACCGGATTTAGCAGCTCCTATGAGAGCAACATTCCGAATGTCTTCTGTTTGGAATATCTTCATGTTTTTACTTAAATTAATTCTTTATAAAATAAAAATTGGCATTTCCCCAATTTGGAGTGCAAAAATACATATTTCAATTGAATAATCCCAACATTTTCTTAAATAAATAAGAAAAAAATGTATGGTGTTTTAATATGTTATTTTCACTCTAAACTGCCGATGGATTTTTTAAATTCGTTCCAGCGGTTTTCGTCCATCTTAGCTCCAATAACCTGAATGATGCTTTCTGCTAAAAGATTGCCTATTATGCCGCATTTTTCCAAGTCGTAGCCTTCAATGAGACCGTACAAGAATCCCGCTGCGTACATGTCGCCTGCTCCTGTGGTGTCAATGACTTTTACCTCGTTGCATCCTACTGTTGCTCTTTCTTCGCCTTTTTTGATTAATGAACCTTTCTTGCCAATCTTGACGATTGCGGTCTCAACTTTAGAAGCTATGTATTCCAATGATTCTTCTGCGCTGCTGTTTGTCAGGCTTTTTGCTTCTTCCTCGTTGGCGAAGATTATGTCGACTTGTGGAAGGAGTTCGTTTAAGAAATCGCGGTTAGCTTCAACTACATTGTAACTTGCGAGGTCTAATATTACCTTGCATCCGTTTTCTTTAGCTGTTGCGATAGCTTTTTTGAAAAGTGGTCTGTTGGCGATGAGATAGCCCTCTACGTAACAGTAATCCCAGCCTTTGAATAACTCATCTGTGATGACACTTTCGTTGAGTTCTACTGAAGCGCCGAGGTTCGTCGCAAAAGTGCGTTCGCCGTCTTTTGAAATGATTGTGCGTGCCGTTCCTGATGCTGTGTCTGAATGAAACATCATAGGTTTTACTCCTACTGAATTCATTGATTCTTCGAAGAATCTTCCTGTCTCGTCTTTTCCTACGTATGAGATGAATCCACAGTCAACACCAAGTTTTGCTAATCCGTGAATTGTGTTTGCTGCTGAGCCTCCTGGTGCTTTTGAGCTTTCGTGTTTTTCTAATTTCTTTTCTATCAATGCTGATGATTCTTCGTCAACAAGTTGCATTGATCCTTTTGGGATGTTTAATTCGTTAAGTATGCTGTCGTCGTTAATTTGTGTTAAAATATCGACTAATGCGCTGCCGATTCCTACTACTGATTTTTTCATAACGTTTTATTTTAAGTGTAAACAGACAATCGACAACAGTCGACATTCACATCTTTGGCTACGTATGAGTTTTTGGATGTGGATGACATTCCTCGATCTCTGTCGTTTTTAGTATTGAAACTGATGTGTACAAAAAGAAAATGATTGCTTGAGCGGCAACCATCTTCTTCAATTAATAACATGAAACATAAAAAAATTACACTTTGTAATCTCTCTCTTTTGCGCCCCCTTCAGGACTTGAACCTGAGACCCCCTGATTAACAGTCAGATGCTCTAACCAACTGAGCTAAGGAGGCGTTTGCTACGTTTTGTCTCCGTATTGCGAGTGCAAAGATACATATTTTTTTTATCCTGGCAAGGATTTTTTTAATTTTTTTTAAAATATTTTTGTTTTGTTTATAATATATTGATATTTATGTTGTTATAAATTCCTTGAATACTCTTCCATCCTTAAAATTGCCCTTATATTTCTAAATGGGATGATGTTTCTGAACGGAAATAGCACTTTTATGACGACATTTAACCACCATTTATAAAAAATCTTGATTTTACAGTAGGCTTTTCTGAAGCCAAAATTATGCATTAAGAACTCCTGGATGTTGGAATGTTCGCTTATTGAACGGCTGCCATCACTGACATATCTGAACTTTCTTTCTTCAAGATAATATTGGTTCATTGTATAAATAAGTCCGTAATATGGATAAGTTCTATCTTTTAATGCTTCTGGTTTGCATTTCATATCATCATATTCGCAGCTGTCTTCTTTGATTCTGTTTATAGCAATAGCGACGGCTTTTTTGTCTTCTTTTTTTTCAACAATCCAAAATTCCTTGTCGTTATCCTGTTCATATTTTTTTATCATATCATCAAATTCTTTTCTATCAATGACATGACATTTGACCTTGTACGATTGCTGTGCTGAAGTTATTATTGGGAACGCTGCATTTGAAAATTCTTTTAGGTCTACCTTCTTAATATTATAAAATTTCAGCGCTCTCCTGATATTTCTTCTTGCTGAAAAAGGAAGTTCAGAAATATCTTCCATCTGGTCTTTTATTACAAACCAAAATGATGACTCTTCTTTATTATCAAAATCATAGATATTACGAACGAATAGTCCACCTTTTTTAAGCAGATCTTTACTTTCTTTTTTTGTAAGAAGTTTTTCCTTGTTTTCTTCCAAAAAAATCCAGGCACCTTTATAATATCTATATTGGCTTATATTCATTAATATTTCTTTCTATAAAATATTTTTTTTATTGTTCCGAAAATTAAGTTGTTGAAGGTTAATATTATTGACATTATTGTGCTTTTCCTTTCTGATTTTTTAAACATCTCATAATGCCATTTTATCAATTTAAAATAAGATAGACTTGTTAGAGAATTAGAATGTTTGCGGTACTTTGCAAGATTTTCATTAAGAAGATAGCAATCTGTTAATTTTGATATCTTAATCCACATTGCATATTCTTCATTTATCTTGATGTCAACACTTTGCATCAGACCAATTTTTTCTGCGTCATACATTACTGTAAGACATCCAGGCCAGCAGTAAGCTGTCATTAATTTATTGGTCACTATTTTAGGTCCAGATATTATGATGCCGTTTTCATTTGAATTTTCGTCAATTTCGCAGTAGTTTGTATATGAGAAATGATAGTTGTTTCTCATCATGAACTCGATTTGTTTTTCGAGTTTATTCTGGTGCCATAAGTCATCGCTGTCGATAAATGCAATCCATTTACCCTTAGCATTCTGCAATGCAATATTACGAGAAACGGCTGAGCCTTTATTTGTTGAGTTATAAATATATTTTATTCTTGAATCCTTTTCCTGAAAAGATGATATTATTTCTGCTGTTTTATCAGTTGAGCTATCATCAACGATAATCATCTCCCAATTTTGGTAAGTCTGCGACTGTACCGAGATGATGGTCTCTGCTATAAATTTCTCGCTATTAAAAGCCGGAGTTATTATTGAGACTAAAGTTGGAAACGGATGTGGAATATTGGTATTCATTGGATTTTGGTATTATATAAACTTTCAGCTAAGGACTTAACTATAAATATTAAATTTTTAATACTCAACTTTAATTTCGGAATATCGTTTTAAATATTATAACAATGTCGCCCCAAAAGGTTCTACTATGATAATAATCTAGATTGATTTTAACCTTATCAGGAAAAATTATTTCGTCGTTATACTGTTGAGGATTATTTACTTTTGCCAGTATTTTTTCTTCGTTGATATATTTGAGAGAAGCTGGACCTGTTATTCCTGGACGTAGTTCGAGTATTTTTCTATCCTCGCCTATCAAATTATCGGCATAGCCAGAAACATCAGGACGTGGTCCAACCAAACTCATCTCGCCTTTTAAAACGTTGACCAACTCAACAATCTCATCTATTTTTGTTTTTCTTAGCCATCGTCCAAATGGAGTAATTCTTTTGTCTTTAGCAGTTGTTACATAAGTGTTATTTTTATCACAACCGACATTCATACTTCTAATTTTGTAGATGTTAAAAGGTTTTCCATATTGTCCTATTCTTTCCTGCATGAAAATGAATTTCCCTTTTGGCATGACAATTTTATGAATGATGAATATTATCAGAATTATCGGTGATAAAAATATTATTCCTAATAAAGCAGCAACTTTATCAAACATATATTTTATTAAAAGTGAAAATCTACTCATCAGTCTAAAATTAATGGTTCAAATTTACAAAATCTTGTTGATTGTTGCAGTCTTCTGATTGACAAAAACTATTATGGAATAATAAGAAATAGAAAAATACGAAAAACATAATTCCCATCTGACGTTCTAATACCGATTCGAATAAAGAGTTAAAAGCCATGATGAAAGTAAGAGATAAAAATAGTATATCTATTTTTTTGTTTTTTATCCAAAGATATATTGGCATAGATAACATCGTGATATACAATATAAAACCTATTACACCAACAGCTATTATCGTATCGGAAAATTGATTATGAGCGTTAAGTTCATGTTTAATCGAATGATCAATAATTTGATATTCTGCTAAATTTTCTTTTACGGAATTATAGTCGCACTCTAATGGTTTAGAAATAGATTTTGCGTAAGCATAGACATTATCAGTGTATTCATTATTATATTTTCTATCTATACTATCAAGCAATGCTTTTTTATTATTTTCAAAATTTTCCAAATCAGCATTTGCTATAGGTTTAATGTTTGATATGATGTTATCTCTGTATTTTTTGTGTGCTTTCATTGTTTCATCACTACGATCTCCAACACCTACCCCGAATACAAAATTTTCAGCAATAGCATATCTGCAGCTATTTCTTAAAGTCAATCTAATGTCACCTTTTCCTTCTTTTACTCTATTAATTGCTTTTGTAAATCTGTCAATAGTTTTGGGAAATGCAAAATATCCTACCACCATGAATCCAATCATTAATATTCCAGTAACAATACCTATTTTTTTATTTTTTTTGATAAAGCATAACCATATCCAAATGATAAATAAAACTAAGAAAGTACATAAAATACCAGCTCTTGATGTTAAAAAAAATGGTAGGAATATTAATATTATTGCAGATATAGCATTGAATATTATTAACTTAATTTTTTTAGAAGTGAATAATTCCTTTAAACAAAATGCGAGTGAAAATGATGTCAATAATGAAAAATAAGCACGATGAATTTCAGTAAATATGAAACTATTGGTATTTGTCTTGAAGAATCTGTGTGGTAATTTAATCCTGTTAATATGTTTATTTTCAATCAAAACATCATATCCTGCCCAGATAAGATTGACAAAAAATAATGTTAAGATTCCAAATACAAAGAAATACAATATAATTCTGACTCTATCTTTTGTCAGATATGATAAATCTGAACATAGGAAAAAAATAGGGAATAATAAAAATGAAAGTTTTCTTCCTATTAGTATTCTTGCTTCAAATGTATTGTCGGAGTATAAAAAACTTATGGCGTATATCAGCCAGAAAGCGATAAATATGAAATATACGAATTTGTTATTGTATTGGGCTTTGTTTACTTTAAATCCTTCTTCAAAAACACCTCTTAATATTGTGGTGATAAAAATGGCTATCATGATATATGTTGCAATCCTCCAAGAGAAAGGCATAACAAAAGCATACGAAATCAATAAGATGTATTCGCTTAGCTGAAATGGTTTTAATCCTCTGAATGAATCCAACATCTATAAAAAATTATAGCACAAAAATAAGTATTTTTGTGCTAATAATTAATCGTTTTATTGTTTTTATGAATTTTTAACTAATGTTAAAAATCATAGTATTTTCTATTCAATGTTGTTCTTATTCCAATATTGATAATAAAGTTGTTAAGATTGTCAACACCTTCAATATTTTGATTTCTATGTGTTACTTCTGCAAACACATTGAGGTTATATGAAGGATTTACCAACCATGAGACAACAAAATTATTCATCATCAACGTATTCAATTCTCCAGTTAACATATAATGGCCATAATATGGTTTATCGTATCCTTCAATTTGATAATAGTCTTGATAATTATGATAAATATCGTGGCCATAATATTGGAATTCTCCATCTTCTGTTGTTATGTCATCGCCCCACTGACCGAAGTTAAGTTTATATTGGAAGTAGAAACGTTTGTAATTATATTGTGCTCTGGCGACTATTTCATAAAAGTTAGCTCCCCATGGATGTGCCAATGGCTGATTTAAATGCGCGTAATTATCTTCTCCGTCATAATGCGAATACATATAAGGTCTTACCATATTGAATTCCCCTTGAAGGAAAAGATTCTTGACATTGAAACAATTGTAACTCTTAACACCAAATTGATATGATTGTTTGTTAGCCCAGTATCCGTTTCCGCCAATGAATTCTTTTACGGTCATCTCATCCAGGACAAATTGTGCATAGAATGTAGTATGTTTTCCTGCGATAAAACTTGCTGTAGCTCCAAGTAATGCGTTATCAGGTGATTGACCTACATAATAGTCTGTAGTTCTTAAAAATATTATTGGGTTTATGTATTGGAAATCTAAACCTCTTCTCACGCCGTTTTCATCTTGACCTTTACAAACCATTGCATCAAACAAACCCACATTGATTCGTTTTGTAACAGCCCAGTCTAAATAATGTATAACTATATTTTTTCTTGCGAAAGTGTCGTCGTCTAAAATACGGTTCTTATCAGACATTTGTGAATAGAGACAAGAATATTGAATATTCCAGATGTCGGCTGTAAGTTTCACGTATGGATAAGCGAATGCGTTGTCCGACAATATCAAAGAACGGTAACCGTCGCCGATGAAATTTTTTCCGTATCCTAAGACAGCTTGTAACCAATAGGTAGGACGTGCTGCTATATAAGCTGAAGCATTTGCATAATCGAAACCTGTTTCTTTAAAATTACGGGCATGACCTTGACCTGGAACAACTTTATTGATTCTTGCGAAATCTGTTATGTAATCTGGAAATACGGCTTGGTTCTCTCTTAAATTTGTGTAAAATGCGAAGTTGTTTCCAATAGTTCCTCTAACTTCAGCACCGCGTGTATTCACCCATGTTGATTTACTTCCGTCTTTTCCGACTTGAAAATCCACTATTGGATTGATGCCGATATAAAAATCATCGGTTTTTGCGCCGATGAAATCAGTATTGAAGATGGAATTCCAAGCAAGGTTCTTCCACTTCTTATTATAATTCTTTATAATAAATTGAGATTTGTTGAGACTATCCAAATTCAAAATATCATTAAACTGATATTCTGACCATGACTTCATCGCTGTGTGAAAACGATAATCGGAGTTATAAGCCGCAGCTTGTATCTCCATCTCGTAATCATCGTTGAGAGGAATCAAAAGCTCTTGTGAAGAAACATTGCTTATTGACAATAAGCATATTATAGCTATAAATAAATTCTTTACATTCATATTAATTTTCCTTTTTATCTAATCTTGAATAGATAGAATTGTTACTGATGAATTCAGGAACGATGTTTTTCATCTGAGCAACAATCTTGAAATCGTCGCTGGTTGGAATCAAGTTGATGAGAGTTTCTATCTTTTCATTTACTTCTTCTTCTGTATAACGACGAACTTTTGCTCTCATAATCTTAGCATGTTCGGTAGGAATTGTATTTTCTTTTGTTGATAACAATTCTTCATAGAGTTTCTCACCTGGTCTCAAACCTGTTATTTCTATTTCAATTCCTTCTTTATGAGAAAGTTTTATCATCTTCTTAGCGAGGTCGTAAATCTTGACAGGTTCGCCCATGTCAAAGACGAAGATATCTTCTCTTTCGCCCATAACACCAGCTTCAAGAACGAGACTACAAGCCTCAGGAATTGTCATAAAATAACGGATGATATTTCTATCTGTAACAGTAAGAGGTCCGCCCTTCGCTAATTGTTTTTTGAATAACGGAATAACAGAACCGTTAGAACCTAATACATTACCAAAACGCGTTGTAACAAAAGCTGTATTGGCAGCTTTACGACTTTGGGTATAAATCTCGGCAATACGTTTTGTTGCACCCATGACGTTTGTAGGATTTACAGCTTTGTCAGTGGAAACCATAACGAATTTTTCAACGCCGAACTCTATTGCTAAATCGGCTACGTTTTTTGTACCTAAAACATTAACGAAGACTGCCTCGTATGGAAAATCTTCCATCAAAGGAACGTGTTTATAAGCAGCGGCATGATATACAATCTGAGGACGATGTTTTTCAAAGACGTCTCTCATCTTAACAATATCTTTAACGTTACCAATAACAAATTCCATAGGAATATTGAATGAACGATATGGTTCATTATTTTTTAACTCAAACTGAATGTCGTATAAAGGTGATTCAGCTTGGTCTAAAAGGATAAGTTTCTTTGGTTTATAATGAAGAACCTGACGGCAAATCTCACTACCTATAGAACCTGCAGCACCGGTAACCATAATAACTTTATCGTGAAGACCCTCTGTGATGTTTTCTTTTCCAAGAACTATAGGCTCTCTTCCTAATAAGTCTTCAATTTTAATATCTTCAATTTGATCTGCCCTAAGATTATTGTCAATCCAGTTATTAAGATAAGGAACAGCTTTTACCTCAACACCTAAATCAATGATATCATTGATAATTTTTGTTCTTTGTTCTCTATTAAGACTTGGAATAGCGAAGATAAATAAATTGATATTGTTTTTATCAACAAATTCTTTATTAAGAACTTTTGATGGATTATATACTGGGATACCATTTATCAATTTACCGACTTTGTTACTCGAATCGTCAACGAAGGCTATTATGTTATAGTAATTTGCAGTATCTTGTTCAATAGCCTTCTTGGTTACTATACCGGCATCACCTGCACCATAAATGACAGTGTTGATTGGTTCTTGTTTATGGCTGATATTTTCATTGTATATACGTCTGATAATCAAACGAGAGATTGTCATTGAAATAAATGTCAGCATTGCTACAAATATCATTTCTGAATGATATACAAACCAACGACTTATATCTACAGATGTAAATCTTTCAAATGCATATCTTGCCATAAACACCACTATAAAGGTTCCAAGACATACATAGCCAATTTTTTTGATATCACCGAAACCACTATATCGAACAAGGCCTTTGTAAGATTCAAATACGAAGGCGTTAAGCAAGAATGCTGCGAATAATGGAACGAAACGAGGTAATTCTGCTACTATGTTTAAATCATTTAAATGATAGACATACTTGATGAATAGATATATCAGAAATGATATTAAAAACAAAAAGCAGTCAAATAACAATACTACCCATTTTGAAAATGAACGAGAAGCATATCTGCCTCTAAATAATGCTAATGCTAAATTTTTCAATAATTTTCTCATATCACTTTATTTAAAGGACAACAGACAACGGACAAAAGTCAACTGTCTTTATCCACATTTTTATAGTTTATTTACTTTTGCCAGTCTTTGATTTTTTGTTCATCTTCTTTTTTGCAAATAAGAAGAGTATTATCGTTTTCAGCAATGATATAATTATCCAATCCTTGTATAACCACTTTACGTTCTGAAGGAGTATGAACTATGCAGTTTTTACAATCTACGAGATTGATATTTTGTCCTACCGTAGCGTTATGTTTTTTATCTTGTTCGAGATGAGTGTAGAGACTTCCCCAAGTGCCGAGGTCGCTCCATCCGAAACATGCAGGATATACGAAAACGTCTTTTGATTTTTCCATCACTGCATAGTCGATAGAGATGTTTGGACATGTTGGGAAATATTGATTTATGATTTCCTGTTCTTGTTCTGTATAGAAATGAGGCTCTATCTTATCGAAGACACGAGACAGCTCTGGGACGAGGTTTGCTATGGTATTTACGACCATCTTGACATTCCAGATGAAGATACCTGCGTTCCAGTAGTAACCGCCTTCTTCGAGATATGCTTTTGCTGTTTCAAGATTTGGTTTTTCTTTGAATGCTTCCACTTTTTGTATGGAGCCAGATTCTGTTGGAAGTGATTTTATGTATCCGTAACCAGTTTCAGGACGAGAAGGCATCATGCCTAAAGTGAGGATAACATCATTGTTTCTTGTATAATCTAAAGCTCTTTCAATGACACCTTTGAAAGATACAACATCCAATATAATATGATCTGCCGGAGAGAATACCAGATTAGCTTCCGGATATTTAGCATAAATTTTACGGCTTACGTATTCGATGCAAGGAGCGGTGTTTCTCATACAAGGCTCCAATAGAATTTGGTCTTCCGGCACTTCAGGAAGTTGTTCCATGACAATATCCTTATATTTCTCTGAAGTGACAACCCAGACATTCTCTATTGCAATGACATTATCGAACCGTTCGACAGTAAGTTGAATAAGAGATTTACCGACGCCAAGGACATCGATAAACTGTTTAGGCTTCTCAGGAGTGCTCATAGGCCAAAAACGAGAACCTACGCCGCCAGCCATTATTATAAGATGATTGTTGTTCATGATTTTCTTTTTTGCAAAAATAGTGATTTTAGTTTATAGTGTATAGTTCATAGTTTTAAAGTTGATAAGTTGCTACAAACTTTAAAACTAAACAACTTTCAACTTTCGAACTACTATTAACTCTAAATTATTAACTATAAACTAAAATATCCTTTCCATACGGAGCCATTTTTCATCTGCTCTGGCATCGGCGCGGCATCCTTGAAACTGTGCGACGTATGCTTCCCATTCTGCTTGACGAGGAAGAGTGGCGAGACGAGCCATATCACGTTCCCAGTCGAATTCATCGACGGTGTCGCAAATCATGAAAAGCAGATTATCTTTGATAAAAATCTGCATATCCAATATTCCCACTTCACGTTGACCTTCAATAATCTCAGGCCACACATGAGAATGAACTTCAACATATTTTTCGATTAACTCTGGGTCGTTGACGAGAGTAAGAGTTTGGCAATAACGTTTCATATCTCAAAATCCTGATCTTCTTATTTTCAACTTAATAGCCTCTGGATGTTCTTCGCAGAATTTCTCTGTGTCTTTAACCACACATGCTAAATAACCGCCACCACCAGCACCAGGCATCTTCCATGCGAGAACGTCTTCCATTGCGGAATATTTGTCGATGTATTCTTGTACGCAGCCTTGAATCATAGCTGGAAACATCGCAATTTGTGCGTTGAAAGAATCATTATATGCTTTTGTAAATGCTTCTAAATCTGTATTCATGATAGCATCCCAGCAGTCGTCAGCTGCTTTGGCGAGAGCTTCCACTTTTGTCTTTGTGATATCCATGCCTTCAATGACAGAACAACCTGGTTTGCGAGGATCCATTGGTATCATGCAGAGATGATTTTCTAACCATGATAAAACCACTTCATCTTCACAAGTCTCAATCTTATCAGGCCAGAAATGATTGTCGTAATAATGACGGCACAATCCTGGTACGCAAATACCTATTGAATCTTGAGCACCGCTGATGATTCCGTCTTCTCTCTCTGGGTGATTTTCGAAGCAGAAGACGAGGCGAGCCAATGTCTCAGGATCCATATTAGGAAGTTGGTATGGCCAGATACGTTTTATCACATTACGTGTTGAAGTGCTGAGACCGCATCTGTCGCGAATCTCGAAAGAAGGCTCGAGGCTTATTGTGGGAGCCCAACCTGGAGCATGACAGCTGACGTAAGGCTGGTCAATCCAAGTGCCTGCCAAATCCAAACGTGTAGGTATCAGACAAGGACTTTTCTTCAACTCTGTGCTGCTGCGAGCTTCCAATCCTTCGTGTGGGTCACGTTCGAGAACTATGTATTCAATGCCTCTTTCTTCGCAGACCTTACGTTTTGAGTCAGAGCCACCGTCGCTGTTGACGACGAGGATATCAGGTTTAACAATATCCAAAGTTGGAATGAAATCCAAGATGCCTCTACCAGCATTGATATAAGCATCTTTAACATATTTGATGCTCTTCACCATGAAGAGACGCTCCTGTTCAGAATAAACAGTCTTGTGATTTTTATAATGTAATATAGTCTTGTCAGAACCTATGCCGACATACAATTCTCCATATTGAGCAGCCTGACGGAAAAACTCAACATGACCGCTATGAAGAAGGTCATAGCAACCTGAAACGAAGACTTTTTTCATATATTTTCAACTATACACTTTACAATATATTTAACGTCCTCCTCAGTAACACATGGTCCCGATGGGAGGCATAATCCTTTTTTAAACAGCTCTTCACTTACACCATTGACGTATGCTGGAGCGTCTTTATAGACAGGTTGTTTGTGCATTGGTTTCCAGAGAGGACGAGCTTCGATTCCTGCTTTATCAAGAGCAATGCGTAAAGCTTCCACATTGTTGTTTGGCTGACAATCTGTAGTTAAGGATTTTGCTGCATGAGTAACACTGCCAGCGCCACCCACAGCACCTTGTAAGGTTTCTGCGTATGCATTCTCCTCACCTTTAACTTTCACCCAAGGCTCGATGGTGATAGTGTTGAGCCAGTAGTTACTGTCGTAATCTTCAGAAGGATTTTCTTGTAACTTGATACCTTCAACATCTTTAAGCAACTCCTTATAAAGTTTGCATAAATGTTGATGATGTTTTATATGTTCATCGGCTATTGTCATCTGACCGCGACCGATGCCAGCGCAGATATTAGACATACGATAATTGTAGCCAATCTTCTCATGCTGGTAATAAGGATAATTCTCGCGAGCCTGTGTTGCGTAGAACATGATTTCCTGTTTAGAAGCCTCGTCATTACAGATGAGCGCACCTCCACCGGAAGTAGTTATCATCTTATTTCCGTTGAAAGACAAGATACCATACTTACCGAAAGTACCGAGAACCTGTCCTTTATATTTAGAACCGAATGAGTCGGCTGCATCTTCTATGATGGGAATTTCATAACGATTAGCTATTTGGGCTATCTCTTCCATTTTATATGGCATTCCATAAATGGAAACTGTAACGATTGCTTTAGGTTTTTTACCAGTCTTTGTAATGCGGTCTTTGATAGCCTCTTCGAGAAGCTGTGGGTCCATGTTCCAAGTGTCGCGTTCAGAATCCACTAAGATAGGAGTTGCGCCTAGGTAAGTTATTGGGTTAGCAGATGCGCAGAAAGTGAAGCTTTGTGTGATGACCTCATCGCCATGTTTCACACCACATGCAACGAGTGCAAGATGGATAGCTGCTGTTCCTGAAGTCAGTGCAACAACCTTCTTATTTTCACCTATATAATTTTCGAGTTCTGTCTCAAAAGCATTTACGTTAGGACCGAGAGGAGTAATCCAGTTAGAATCAAAAGCCTCTTTTATATATTGTTGTTCCTCACCGCTTGTATGAGCGAGACAGAGGTATATTCTGTTCATTTTTTAGTTATTAGTTGTCAGCGTTCAGCTGTCAGTAGAGTGTATTTTATCTTTAAATCAAATTCTTTTTAATATCTCCTCTGGAGTAAATCCAAGTTTGATTACAGTGCACAATCCTCTTCCCATATCTTTCACAGAAGCTCCCAAGAGCCACACTTCATCATCGATGATAAGATAGCGGTCATGGACGGCTTGTGGCAATTGAACTAAGGCAATAGGACAACACTGTTGATTATGTTTTTGAATATCAAGCTGCAATTTTGAGTTGTAGCGAGTATGTATTGTGCAGTCTACTCCGTCAGCTCGTTTATCTAAGATAAGCAGAGTGCGCTCGTCTACGAAAGAGTCAATCAAAACGATTCTCTTTGATGCTGAGCGGATGAGATTAGAGACGAAAGTATAAGCATCCCAAACACAACCAGTAGAGAAAATCTGTTCTGTAGCAGGCTGTTCCTTTTGAATAAGAAAATCTATTTTTTGTTCGTGGTTTTGTACTTTTTGTTGAAGCATAAATATCTCTTCACGCTGACTTTCAATCTGCTTCGAAAGGTGATATTCTACTTGCTGAAGACTTGGATGAACGGCATACCCCTTGAGAAGATATTTTTTTAATACATTATTCGCCCATCTTCTAAAGGACGTAGCATATACACTATTGACACGATATCCTACAGAAAGTATTGCGTCTAAATTATAGAACTTGGTGGCGTACTTTTTACCATCAGAGGCAGTATGTTCCAAAATGGAACTAACTGAATTCTCATCTAATTCACCACATTTAAATATATTGTTAAGATGTTTGGTTATAGCAGGACGCTTAGTGCCAAATAAATCTGCTATTTGCTGTTGTGTAAGCCAAACGGTCTCATCTTCAATTCTCACTTCTAAACGAATGCTTTCATTTGGCTGGTAAAGGACAATCTCTCCTTTTTCGACTATTGTTGGTAATGTGTTTTTGTTTTCAGGTTTCATTGGTTTTGGGGTTTTGAGAATCTTTTTTATTTTTTAATTAGTGTACTTCGATATCCATAATATCTTCAGGACATGTTGGCTCGTATTTGCCATTTTTTGTCTCAATTATAATGGTATCCGGTTCTAATGATTCCAGTGTATGCCACTGCCCTTTAGGAATATTAATTCCATATATCGGACCATTAGCACTTACAACTATAGTCTCTGTAACATTGCCATCTTCATCGAAATAAGTCTCCTTTATAGCTCCCCGTATAACTATCAAAGTTTCTGAAGATTGACGATGGCGATGAATTGGAACTATTGTTCCCATCTGCAATGCATTCAACATGCGTTGAGATGTGTCATCTTCATTATTACGAAGATCTAAATTAGTTCTCAGACGAGGTGATTCACAAGCTTTATTAGACAAATCATCTAATAGTTCTTTTGTTATTTTCATGTTATTTTATTTATTTGCTTTTTAAATATTCCTCATGAAGATGATAATATTTCTTCATAAAAACAATATAGGTAACACCTAAAATACATGCTGCACTTATTGCATATATCCAATGATTTATTGGCAACAATATCAAACCAAAAGATACCAATAGTTGAAAAATTATATAAATTGAAGAAACAGCAACATGAGGTATTTTCAATTCATTTGCCATTAATTGATAAGCATGTTTACGATGAGCTTCACCAAGGTTTTCATGTAACATTATACGATGTACTATTGTTAACACGGTATCAACTCCATATAATCCGAGAAACATCAGATATGTAATGTCGTTTGTTTGAAGAATAAGTTTTCCTAATGCAAATAGAATTATAAAAGCAATGCATACTGCTCCTACATCACCAGCGAAGCATTTGGCTTTCTTTCTGAAATTGAAGAAACAAAATACTAAAACGCTTAAAGTTGAGACTATAAGGAAATTATTATCAATAAAATTTTCTTCTTGGTTTACAAACATTAATGGTATCAACACGGCCAATGAATATCCACCTGTTATACCATTTATTCCGTCCATAAAATTATAGGCATTGATAATACCGACACACACTATTAAAGCTATGATAATTATCCACCAACTTTCTATATTTACTATACTTAAATTCATAAACATTAGAAACATTGAAATGAATTGAGCTACTAGTCTGTATTTATTTGGAACAGAATGAATATCATCGATAAAACTGATAACTGTAATTATTGTCAGACCTAGCATAAACCATGGATATGATATTCCATAGAAAGCTGCGTATAACCAAGCTCCTATTAAAAATATTATACCTCCACCTCGTAAAGTGATGTGAGTATGAGAGCTACGCATATTTGGTTTGTCAATAATATTGAACTTGTCAGCTATACGGAAGTAGATAAGTTCTGAAACAATCAGTAAAAATAATATTATTACAAAATTTATCATGTTTAATTATTTTTAAAACTCCTTATTGTTTTTTCTAACCCTTCACTTGCTCTTACTGGCATTCTCTCAATACCTATTGCATTTTTAATTTTTGCATTAGAAACGACATAGTTTTCCGTTAATTTGCGGAGACGTTCTTGATTTAATGGAAGATGAAGTGCACCTCCTAATTTAGCACATGCATTCATTAAACCGCATGGAAGTCTCCAAATATGAGCTTTATATCCTAATGCTTTGCATATAACCTCTATTAATTCGTTTGTAGACAAAGCTTCATCATCTCCGATATGATAGATTCCGCTATCTACATTTTGTTTTATTAGGTTATCTATAACAAAACAAAGATTATCTATGGAAGTAAAAGAACGTCTGTTTTCAAATGCTCCTAATGGCCAAGGTATATGTTTGCTAACCACATTATAAAGCAAGTTAAGATTACCCTTATTGCCAGGACCATGTATCATGCAAGGTCTTAGTATATAGGTAGCCATACCATTATCGATACGTTCTTGTTCTTTGCTAAGAATGTAATTTTCTGCAGCTATTTTGCTTTCTCCGTAAGGACCAACAGGATTAGGTACAATATCTTCTGTGAGGATATCACCTATTACAGAATCTGCTGCTGCTTTTACAGAACTGAAGAAGATAAATTTCTTTATGGAATGACATAATGCATAGTCATATATTTTCTTAGTAAGTTCTGTATTTATTTTAAAATAAACATCAGCTTGTGATTTGTTCTTTGTGTCATGTGCCTTACCAGCCAAGTGAATAACAACATCTACATTAGGGATTAAATCATTATCCAAATCATCCCACGAAAATGTCTTTATTATACCATCTTTTTCGGGCGACACTATATCCAGCCCATAAATGACATTATCTTTTTTTAGGTATTCCACCTGGTTTGAACCCACAAATCCATGTATACCTGTAATTAGAATGTTCATAAAAATTTTATTTCAATAAAGATTCACACAACTCTATATACTTTTTAGTTACAATATCTTTGGTATATTGATTCTTAATTACAAATTCACCTTTTGCACCCATTTCTCTAAGTTGTTTTCGAGTCATTGAACCTAACCAATTAGCTATCTCATTCGTTTTTTCTTCTAAATTATGACTTGTTACTAATTTTGCACAACCTATATGTTCTAGGAAATTTATGATAGGTGTGTTTTTTCCTGAACAAACTATTAAAGGGCGACCACAAGACATAATTGTGTAAACTTTTGAAGGGAATCCCATTCCCTCCATTTCTGGGGTCATAAATATATATTGAGCATCACTATATGCCAATATAGCAGGCATTAAAGCTCTTGGCTGATAAGGAAGCACATGAAGTTTATCCAATCCAAGTTCCTTCTTCTTCTCTTCTACATAAGCCTTTCTCACACCCTCACCAATTAGAAAGTACTCCACATTCAAGTCTTTCGTTTTCTCTGCTAGTAGCACCAATGACTCCCAATCCTGTGCAAAGCCTATATTGCCAGCATACAGCAACTTTATGCTATCTGTATTTGGAAAAAGCGATTTATCCAACTCTGCCGTACTCACACCGGGACGGTACAAATCCGTATCTACAAAATTAGGGATAATATGCAAATGCCTTGGTTCTTTGAATCTACCCACAATGGTATCATAGAACACCTGATCTATGGTAGTAATTGCATCACTACTATTATACACTTTCCGCTCCAACTTACTCAACACATTGTATACCAATCCATCTTTATTACCCAATATATCAGGATAAATTTCTTGTACATTATATACTACCTTACAGCCTTTAATTTTTGCTAACCAAAGATTCAATAGACCAATTGTCAAAGGAGGTGACGGACTTAAGATCACACTCACATTCTTGATTCCCAAGCCTACAAAGAAACTTACAATATGCCAATACACAAAACCTAACAATCTTAGGAATGTACTATTAAATTTCTTTTGAGGAATATGAAAAACTTTTATGCCATAAAAATTACTTTCTTTACATATACCCCATATTTTCCATTTAATAGGTTGTTTTTTTAATTGCTCTTTCACCAAATTATAATGAGGTGTAGTTGTAAGTACTACAACATCATATCCCTCTTTTTGGAATCTCAATGCAATATCATTATATAGATAAGCTGTCGAGACTCCATCTGGACTAAATATGAGACTATGTATCAGTATTTTTTTCTTTTTATGTTTCATATATGAATTTTGAGTCGATTAAATACACTTGTGATTTACTAGAATAGCAGAATTTCAATGAAGTTCCGCTACTCCTTTCTCCAAACCATTTTATTCACTACTCCAGTGTAGCTTTGTATCAACTTCACTACTTTGGTGGATACGTTTTCGTCCACGTAATTTGGAACAGGGATGCCGTTGTCTCCTTCTTTTACCATTTCTACTGCTGTGTCAACGGCTTGCAATAAATCATGTTCGTTGATGCCTGCTAAAATGAAGCATCCTTTGTCTAATGCTTCAGGACGTTCTGTCGATGTTCTTATACATACTGCAGGAAATGAATGTCCAATACTTGTAAAGAATGAACTTTCTTCAGGTAATGTTCCTGAGTCTGACACAACTGCAAAAGCATTCATCTGTAAACAATTGTAATCGTGGAATCCTAACGGTTCGTGTTGAATGACTCTTGGGTCTAATTTGAATCCAGAGGCTGCTAATCTATTGCGGGAACGTGGGTGACAGCTGTATAATATCGGCATATTGTATTTTTCTGCCATCGCATTTATTGCATTGAACAATGACGTGAAGTTCTTCTCTGTATCAATATTTTCTTCACGGTGTGCAGATAATAAAATATATTTTCCTTTTTCTAAGCCCAACCTTTGATGAACATCGCTTGCTTCAATATCTGCAAGATTATTGTGCAATACTTCTGCCATAGGAGAACCGCTGACGTATGTACGTTGTGGAGCAACGCTACTTGCATTCAAGTATCTTCTTGCATGTTCTGAGTAGCATATATTAACGTCAGAGATAATATCAACAATACGTCTGTTTGTTTCTTCAGGAAGACACTCGTCGAAGCATCTGTTACCTGCTTCCATATGGAAAATAGGAATGTGTAAACGTTTTGCTCCGATAACGCTTAGACATGAATTTGTGTCACCAAGGACGAGAACTGCATCTGGTTTTATCTGAACCATCAACTTATAACTCTTGTCTATGATGTTTCCCATAGTTGCGCCAAGGTCATCACCAACTGCGTCTAAATATACTTCAGGATCAGCTAATTTCAAATCTTTAAAGAAAACACCGTTAAGATTATAATCGTAGTTTTGACCTGTATGAGCAAGAACTACGTCAAAGTATTTTCTACATTTATTTATTACTGCTGCAAGACGGATAATCTCTGGACGAGTGCCAACGATAATTAGCAGCTTAAGTTTTCCATTATTCTTGAACATGATTTTATTTTTTATACTACTTCAAAATAAGTGTCAGGTCTGTTAGGGTCAAATGCTTCGTTAGCCCACATGACTGTCACTAAGTTTTCGGTTTCTGAAAGGTTTATGATGTTGTGTGTATATCCAGGTAGCATGTGAATCGCTTCTATCTTGTCACCGCTGACTTCAAATTCTATGATTTCATCTGAATCGATTTTGCGTTCTTGAATAAGTCCGTGACCTGAAACGACAATGAAGAACTCCCATTTTGTATTATGCCAATGTTGTCCTTTTGTGATTCCTGGTTTTGAGATATTGATAGAGACTTGTCCAACATTGACCGATTTAAGAAGTTCTGTAAAACTGCCTCTGTCGTCTACATTCATCTTCAATGGGAAAGACACTTTCTCTTTTGGAAGATATGAGAGATATGTAGAATATAATTTCTTGGCAAAGGAATTATATGGTATTTCTGGAATAATAAGTGTCTGTGGTTGTGACTTAAATGATTCCAATAAATCGACAATTTCACCTAAAGTTACCTTATGAGTTATTGGGGCAGCGCAATATTTGCCATTATCGGTTAATATTGTTTCAACTCCATCAAATTCGCAGTGATGTTCTTCACCTTTTAATGCTGCTATCATTTCCTCAACCAAATCATCAATGTAAAGAAGTTCTAATTCAGTGTTTCTATCATTAACTTGAATTGGAAGGTCATTAGCAATATTATTGCAGAATGTAGCAACGGCTGAGTTATAATTTGGTCTACACCATTTACCGAATAAGTTTGGGAAACGATATACAAGAATTTTCGCACTTGTTTCTTCTGAATATTGGAACATCAGTTCTTCACCGGCTTTTTTGCTTTTGCCATATTCTGACGTACCGAAGCGACCAGCCAATGTAGCTTGAATGGAACTGCTTATCATCACAGGACAATTGTTTTTATATTTCTTTAATGTGTCGAGTAATGTCGATGCAAAACCGAAATTACCTTGCATAAACTCTTCTTGGTTCTGAGGACGGTTTACGCCTGCAAGGTTAAAGACAAAATTACAATCACGGCAATATGCGTCAAGCTCTTCTATTGTGTTATCGATATCATATTCATAAATGGTATCAATAGTTAAATCACCATAACAACGAGCTTTGCCCTCTTTTATGTTTTTTAACTGTGCTACAAGATTTTTACCTACGAAACCTTTTGCACCTGTTACTAATATTTTCATAATATATCGTTTTCAGAAATAGGCTGATAAGGACCTTCTTTGACTTCAAAAATTACAGAACCACTTTCAAGTACTTCTAAAGTATGCCAAGTGCCTTTAGGGATATGTACTCCAAATGTTCCCTCTTCTTGGCTAATGACAAATCTGTCTGTGATTTTTTTATCATCATTAAAAAATATCACTTCTATTTTACCACGAACTAAAATATAAGTCTCGTCTGTATTCTGATGACGGTGTATTGGCAGAACAGTTCCCGGTTCCAAGGCATTGAACAATCTCTGTGCCTTACTATCCAACGAATCATGCAGATTATGATTCATTCTCAGACGTGGACTTTCTTTTGCCTTCTGTGTTATCGAGTCTAATAATTCCTTATCAAGTTTCATATTATTCTGATCTAATTTCTCTTGCTTTACTTCTTGGTTGAAGTCCTAAATCTTCGCGGATGAAACGTAATTTAAGAAGAAGTTCTTTCATACCTTCAACATCCAAACGAGCTGTGTTATGAGAATGATAATCTTCAATTTTTGTAATTTCTTCATTGCCATCTGTGAAGAATTTATCGTAGTTGAGGTCTCTGTTATCACAAGGAATACGATAGTAACCACCCATATCGATAGCCTTTGCCATTTCTTCACGAGTTACGAGAGTCTCGTATAACTTTTCGCCATGACGAGTACCGATAACTTTTACTTCTGTCTCACCATATTTAGGATTGACTTTAGCGTATGTCTGTTTCAACGCCTCTGCCAAAACATCTAATGTAGCAGCAGGTGCTTTTTGTACGAAGAGGTCGCCGTTTTCACCATGAGTGAAAGCATAGATAACCAAATCAACAGCATCATCCAATGTCATCATGAAACGAGTCATGTTTGGGTCTGTGATTGTAATAGGTTTGCCTTGCTCCATCTGCTCAACCCATAATGGAATTACAGAACCACGCGATGCCATCACATTACCATAACGAGTACAACAAATTGTAGTCTTTG
>JAZLEF010000073.1:0-6836 GCA_045615125.1 Bacteroidales bacterium | reverse complement strand
CGTCCATCTCATCGAGGCTCATGTCACCAAGCGACTTACCCATTTCTCTCGCTTTATCTTCAACATAAGAAAAACGTGTTTTGAATTTCTTGTTAGCCATTTCAAGAGCATCCCCCGGATTTACTTTTATGAAACGAGCGTAATTTATCAATGCAAACATCAAATCACCGAACTCTTCAGTAGCCCTCTCCTTATTCCATTTTCCGCTTCCGTCTCCGCTTCCGTTTCCGTCTCCGCTTCCGTCTCCAATCTCCGCCTTCAATTCACCAATCTCCTCTTCTACTTTCTCCCAGACCTGTTCCTTATTTTCCCAGTCGAAGCCGACGCCAGCAGCTTTTTCTTGCATTCTGTATGCTTTCAGAAGCTCTGGCATTCCGTTAGGCACGCCGCCGAGAACACTCTTGTTCTGCTCTTTTGTAAGTTTTATCTTTTCCCAATTATCAGCAACCTCCTCGGCTGTAGTCACCGAAGTATCACCAAATACATGAGGATGACGGATGACAAGTTTATCGCATATACCATTGATAACATCGTCGATGGTGAATAGGTTCCGGTCTTCAGCTATTCTTGAATAAAAGACGATATGCATGATTATATCACCAAGTTCTTTTCTAACATCTTGATAATCCTCATCAACAATAGCCTGACTCAACTCAAAGACCTCTTCAATCGTCAGATGACGCAAACTCTCTATAGTCTGTTTCCTATCCCATGGACACTCCACTCTGAGTCTGTCCATTATATCCAATAATCTTTGGAACGCTTCTAAACTTTTATTCATGACATTTTTTTTGCAAATATAATAAAAGACAACAGACAACGGTCAACATACTACAGACTTTTGACGATAACTTTTTTATGTCTTTAAAAAACTTCAGACACCATATTCCAACTAAAAAATTCGTTAAAAAATCATCAGCAAATTCATAATAATTTTCTAATTTTGCAACATGAGAAAAAACAAGTTACTATCAATCATTTTATGCTTCAGTTTTATATTCAGTTTCATCCATACTGAAGCTATTGCCGCAGGCAAGAACGAAGGTGAAAAATCACCTTTTATGGAATCATTCATGAAGAACATGGAAGTCGATTTCAGACTTAATTATGGTTTTTACATGCATCATCATTATGAGATGGAAGGTTACAGAGCTCACTTCCCAATGTTTGAGCTGTCGTTACAAAAACAGACTTACGGCACATCATACTGGCAGACCTGCTTCAACTACCCATCAGTGGGCGTGACAGCCTTCTATTCAAACATGGGAAACATTGACGTCTTAGGAAAGGCATTTGCCATCTATCCTTACATCTACTTCCCTTTTATCAAAGGCAACACTAATTTCGGTATACGTTTCGGCTTAGGTATAGGCTATCTCACAGAAAGCTACGACCACGAAGAGAACCCATATAATATATGTATAGGTTCACCAGTAAACGCTGCAGCAAGTATCACCTTCGATATCACACATCGTTTTTCAGATCATTTCAAGATGTCTCTCTTCGGAGGTCTGCAACATTTTTCCAACGGCTGCACCTCAGAACCAAACAAAGGAACCAACGCGCTCAAAGGCGGTATCAGCGCTGCATATATGATCAACGATCCAGTTGAATATATCAAAGCTGAACAGCTTAACGAAAAGAGAACCATAGAACATCTCAAAGAATTCAAGCCAGAACTTTACTTAAGTTTATCATACGGCTCAAAAAGAATAGACTACCTACAAGAAGATTACACTACAGTATTAGACCTTGAAGCTTATATCATGGAACAACTGACACGTATCTTTAAATTAGGTATCGGCTTCGACTTAGTTTATGACAACAACGACATACTTCGCAACATAAAGAACGGCACTGAATGGACTACATATCAGATTATGAATCCAGGCGTTCATGTCGCAGGAGAATTGCTCATGGGCAGAACATCATTTATGTTTGTCGTTGGTGAACACCTTGGCGAATATATGCATACTGTAAAAAGCTATCAGAGATTGGGACTCAAAATAGAATTCACCGAACATATCTACGGCAAAGTTACCCTTATGGTACACCAATGGCACATTGCAGATTTCCTCGGTTGGGGTATAGGTTTTAAACTATAATTCAAGATATTATGAAAAAGAGTAAAAGAATTCTGAGAAAAGAAAGAAGAATTGCTAGAAGAATAGATCGAAAAAACAATCGAAAAAACAATAGCAAATTCAATAAAATGTTTAACGCAATCTGTCAGTTATCTGAAATCAACCGTACATTATACATTATATTAATTGCGTTGTTCGTTTCTTCATGTGAGCCTGCTCCTTGGACAAACGGAGAGACTGTAACAGAGACTCGTTTGGTTGGCGAAAACATCACCGCTATACATGTATATCACGACATCGACGTGACATTGGTTGAAGCCGATGAATTCAAAATTGAAATCACGACAGGTGAAAACCTCATGGAAAAAATCACCAGCACTGTCGAAAACAACACCTTATATTTAAAGAACGAAAACATACGCTATTGGGTCAGAAGCTACGATTACCCTTTAGAAGTAAAGATATATCACAACAGCATCAGAAAAGTCAATTACGAGTCATGGGGTGACTTGACATCTGAAGGTTATATCAGCCAAGACACTATAAACAGATTTGATATAATTGTAAACCACGGATCTGGTCACATCGACGTCAAAATCAACTGCAACGTTTTGAACATAGAAACTCACGACGGAACTGCAAAGGTTACTACTTCAGGCACATCAGGATATACAAACATCTATCACAATGCAAGAAACAATGTCTATGCTAAAGAATTGGTTTCTAAAGGCGCATGTGTACACTCACATTACGAAGGTTCTGTTTACGTGAACTGCACAGACAGTTTAGAGGCATTAGTCAATAACTTCGGCAGTATCTATTATAATAAGGAAGTAAAAGAACTAAACGCTACCATCACAGAAACGCCTGTTCCTAATTCAAGAGGTGTGATAGAACCTTATAATTAATTGATGCAAAGTATTTGTTTTTATAAAAAAGCAATGTATATTTGCGACACAATTATTAACTAATCAAAACCGATGTGCTTAATGGGATATAACCAAGCATTATAACATGAAAAAGACATCATTATTAAAATCATTTATCGTTATGATTCTGATTTTAATCGGTTCTGCACCTGTTATGGCGCAATTATCTGAAGGTGAACCTTATTCAAGAACCATCCGAACCGGCAATCGTCCTGGCGCAGGCGACTGGGGACTTTTCATCGGGCCAAGTTTTTCTGAAATAGGACAAATGTTCGACTACGAAATCACATGGAGAGGTCTTCCTCTTGTTAATGTGAAATATTACATGGACGACAATTTTGAATTAAGATGCGGCATTCAGGCATGTAATCTCACCTATAACACAGAAGGATATTACTACTATGATGATGACGGAACATTACAACAATATTCTGTAAACAACAAAGATTCAGAGTATTTATTCCGTCTTACTCCAGGCATCGCTCGTCATTTCTCACCAACAAACGTATTGGATGTTTATGTTGGAGCATCATTGCCATTCGGCGTTAATGGCGTTAAATACATCAACGAGATTAACGGACAAGGAAACGGCTCTTCACAAAGAAATTCTTTCGAAATCGGTATCGGTGCTTACATCGGATTACAATGCTTCGTAGCCGACCTCCCTGTTGCAATAGGTCTTGAATACGGCTTGTCAGCTGTCAAATTCTTCGGACAAAAATACAAAAATACCATTACCGACGAAGACGGCAATGAACAAGTATATTACACAACAGAACCTGACTACGGATGGGCAACACAATATTCTGAATTAAAACGTACAAAAGGCGAAGCAGGTGCCGACTTACGCTTCACAATCAGTTACTTCTTTAAATAATTAAAGCCATGAAACGATCATTATTAACACTGACAATGCTGGCACTGATAGCCTTGACATTCAGTTCATGTACTGGATTGCAACAAGTGTCGGACGTACAAACGGCTTCTTTCGCACCTACTTTCGTACGCGTTGACGCCAATATCAACGATTATGTACAGATTGGCGAAACAACAATAAGCATCGAGAAAAAGAAATATCTCGGTTTTATCAACAGCATATACAAAGTCAACGATGAATATTACAACTCAAGAGACGTTAAAATCGTAGAACTTGAAGGAAGAAGCAACATCAAACTTAAAGGAGACATCACAAAGGCTCTTTACAAAGCCGTTGAAGAATATCCTAACGCAGATTATTATGTTCCTGTGATGAAAACAACCGAAGTGGAACGTATGTTCTTGGGAAAATTCACCAAAGAATCTGTGAAAATTAAAGCATATATGCTCAAAAGTTCTGAAAAATAATAAATTACAATAATGGTTGGAGGTGATAAGCCTCCAACTTTTTTATTTTACAAACATGAGAAAACTTATATATATATTAATATTTGGACTTATCCTTTCGTCTTGCGGAGGCGATGATGAGTCGGATGTGATTATCAATGTCAAAACATTGAATTATAAAGAATATTATAATGCCGGTGAGAAAATCATTTTTAACATTGAGTCTTTTGCCAACGAAGGCTTCGTATCGTCAATCAACATTTCGACTCTCACTTCCAACGGTTTTACGCAGTTATTGGATACAACAATCAACGCCGACAGAACAAATTTTATATTTGAATATCAAGTACCTCAATTTAATAATGATATAGAAAACGTAAAATTCTATTTCAGAGCATACTGCTCAACAGGCAACGACTCTGAATTGGCGATGACACATCATATTTGGGGCACCACTCCACTTCAGGCATCAGAACACAGCATGTTCGCATTCTACAAAAATGAAAAAAACGCATTCAACATCGCATATAATGAGATAATCGATTTTGAAACAGCCGACAGCACTTATATAGACATTTACGATTATTCAACGGATTCCACCCAGATTTTCAAGAAAGAATGGCGCAGCATGACAGGCATACAATTCGCTCGTTTTAACGATTTTGATTTTGAAAACGCTAATCACATTTCTGTCAAAAACGCCTATATCATCGCCAACAAATCCACTAAACTCACCAACATAAGCAATGACGACATTGTTTTGATTGGATTGGAAAACGAAGCGCTTGGTGTTATTAAAGTTGTCAATGTCTTTGATGAAAGCGACAATATGCAAGACAGATATTATTTTGTTTTTAAACCCGTGATTTAAAAACAGTCAATTTCAAATTCCATTATCCGCATCCATTTTCCATTATCAAAAAAAGACGCCACATTTGTGAAGTGACGTCTTTATTTATTGTCTTATAATCTTTATCAATAAGCTCTTGCGAATATCACGCGGCGTTTTGAAGGCTGACCTGAGTAGATACATTTGCCATCTTCATAGTCGTCATCCAAAGGAATGCAGCGGATAGTAGCTTTTGTTTCTTCCTTGATTTTTTGTTCTGTCTCTGGAGTGCCGTCCCAGTGAGCATAAACGAACATGCTGTTTTCGATTTGGGTTTTGAAGTCTTCCCAAGTGTCAACTTTAACAGTTCTTGATTGACGGAAGTCGAGAGCTTTTTGGAAGATATTATTTTGAATTTCTTCAAGAAGATTTGTGATATAATCTTCGATATTGTCGATTGTTGTGTTGCTCTTTTCGAGAGTGTCGCGGCGAGCGATTTCAACAGAGTTGTTTTCAACGTCGCGAGGACCAGCGGCGATACGTACAGGCACGCCTTTGAGTTCCCATTCAGCGAATTTGAAACCAGGTTTTTGAGTGTCGCGGTCGTCGAATTTAACGCGCATTCTTCTGCTTTCGAGGCGTTTCTTCAAGTCATCACAATAATTGAGAACTGCTTCTTTTTGTTCGTCAGTCTTATAGATAGGAACGATAACCACTTCAATAGGAGCGATTTTTGGAGGAAGTACGAGGCCATTGTCATCAGAGTGAGCCATGATGAGAGCTCCGATAAGACGAGTTGATACGCCCCATGAAGTAGCCCATACATATTCCAATTTATTTTCTTTATTCAGATATTTAACATCGAAAGCCTTAGCGAAGTTCTGTGCGAGGAAGTGAGATGTACCAGCTTGGAGAGCCTTGCCGTCTTGCATCATAGCCTCTATACAGAATGTCTCTTCTGCACCAGCGAAACGTTCGTTAGCAGATTTGATACCGCGGATGACAGGAAGAGCCATATATTTTTCAGCGAATTCTGAATAAACGTCGAGCATCTTACGAGCTTCTGCCAAAGCCTCTTCGCGTGTAGCGTGAGCTGTGTGACCTTCTTGCCACAAGAACTCAGCTGTACGGAGGAATGAACGTGTACGCATTTCCCAGCGAACTACGTTAGCCCATTGGTTGCACAAGATTGGAAGATCGCGGTAACTCTTGATCCAGTTACGATATGTATCCCAAATGATTGTCTCAGATGTTGGACGAACGATAAGTTCTTCTTCGAGTCTTGCTTCTGGGTCTACAACAACGCCAGCACCATTAGGATCATTTTTAAGACGATAGTGAGTTACAACAGCGCATTCTTTTGCAAAACCTTCAACGTGGCTAGCTTCCTTGCTGAAGAAACTCTTAGGAATAAACAATGGGAAATACGCATTGACGTGACCAGTATCTTTAAACATTTTGTCGAGAGCATCTTGCATGAACTCCCAAATTGCATATCCGTAAGGTTTGATAACCATACAACCTCTGACCGCAGAATTTTCTGCTAAATCAGCTTTACTAACAAGATCATTATACCACTGGGAATAATTTTCTTTACGAGATGTTAATTCTTTTGCCATCGTTTTTTTGGTATAGTATTTGTATATTTTTCTGTGTGCAAAAATAAGAAAA
>JAZLEF010000072.1:0-5397 GCA_045615125.1 Bacteroidales bacterium | reverse complement strand
TACAAACTCAACGCTAAACCTGGCACATTCAACGATGAAGATCCTATCGGTGTTCTCGACGTAACAATCTTATCAAACTTAGTTTTAGACAAGATTTTAGGCATTAAAGACTTACGTACCGACAAACGTATCGACTTCGTTGGCGGTATCCGCGGTCTCGGCGAATTGAAACGTCGCGTTGACAACGGCGAAATGAAAGTTGCTTTCGCTTTACACCCAGTAACAATGAAACAAATCATTGACATCGCTGACAGCGGCAACATCATGCCTCCTAAGACAACATGGTTCGAACCTAAACTCCGTTCAGGTCTCGTAATTCATACATTAGAATAAGATAACAAGTCCATAGGACTACATGAAGAGACGTCACCCAATGTGGCGTCTCTTCTTTTTTAAGCCCCGTCCTCGTCCCCATTAATCAAAAAAAAGGACCAGATTAATATCTAGTCCCTTTTCTATAATTATAAATCTCTTATCAATTTCTTACTGGACGTATTGTCATGCCATTACGACGGAGACTCCAGTTGCAATATGACTGATATGAACACATATCCAAGAAACAGGCTTTAGTAAATGTTGGAGTTGTACCTTCTTCTTCGTATGGAGTTGATGTCCAATAATAGCCATAAACATTTTGATCTATCAAATCACCATAGACGCGGAATCCTGATGCTGGAAGGAAAATGTAATTACCATTAGTTTTAGAAGCAACGTTAAAACCAGCCACGCCATTAACTTCTGTCCAAGTCCATGTACATTCTTGTGTCAATTCAAACATCTCTTCCAATGTTGGCATTCTCCATTCATCGCCCCAGTTTGCTGTTGCAGCGTCAAACATAGGATTACCAGAGATGTTACCTAAATCTTGATGATATGAAGAACAGTTGTCTGAGGTGTAGTCATTTTTTGGTTCAATTTCGCCCCATGCGAAAAAGTCGCCTTGACCTTCTGGGAACAATGCTCCTACATTATGCTCAGCCCACAATGTTCCGCTTGGAAGACCTAAGTCAACGTATGCATATTCTGTTTCTTCATCGTCATCATCATCTTCATTTTTCAAGGTAATGAAAGAAACCATCTCACTTTTCACCATACCTTCACTATTTACAGCGTATGCACCTACATTATATTCTGTTGATTCTTGCAAACCTGTCAATTGGTATGTATAAGCACCTAAGTTCTCTCCTACTTTTACAAAATTAGCTTCTTCAGAAGCATTTGCTTTATTCCAATAGAATCCGCGTTCTGTAACATCAGCACCGCCATCTGTAAGAACTTCTGCGCTCAACATAGCTGAATTGATAGTAACTTCTGAAACAACAACTGTTGTAACTGTTGGCAATTCAACAACTATTTCACCACCATTATCGTCGCCGCCATTGTCATCACCACCGTTATCATCACCACCATTATCGTCGCCACCGTTATCATCACCACCGTTGTCATCGCCACCATTATCGTCACCGCCGTTGTCATCTCCGCCATTATCGTCGCCACCTTCGTTTCCGTCTTCATCTCCGTCTTCAGTTTCATCTAAAGTAACGAAGCAGAAACTTTCTCCGTAGGCAGTACCTTCGCTGTTTGTAGCGTAAGCTCTTACATAATATTTTGTAGAAGCTGTCAATCCTGACAATACAGCTTCAAAACATTTAGGAGCAGGTTCTTCTTGTAATAATACGGTATAGCCACCTTCCACAACATTATCATTCAATGTAGGATCTTGTGTAGTAGCCCAACAGAATCCCTGTGAGATAATTTCAGTATAACCATCATGGATGATTTCACCTGCACATGATGCGCTATTCTCTGTGATAAGGTCAACCAATAGTGTTGACACAGTTGGCAATTCCGCTTTTGGTTTACAAGCTACAAAAAGGCTGCAAACCAATACAATCAAAAATAAATGTTTTTTCATGATTTGAATTTTAAAAAATGTAAATGTTAAATGTTTTCAATCTCAATAAATTGGGTCGCAAAGGTAAGGATTTTTTGCTTATATTTTAAATATAAAAAAACAAAAAAAACATTTTTAATTTTTTCAATAAAATCATAAATTTGCGATAAATTTTATTTAGGAATTAATAGAACGTTTTATGAGAAAATTATTATTTGCATTATTAGTCATTCTTTCATTCAGCAGTTTTGGATTTGCACAGGTCATCAACCAAGAACTGTTGAATGTCATGAATCAGAAATCAGACGAGATGATAAGTGTAAACATCATCTTGAAGTCACAAATGGACCTTGAAAAACTTAGCAAAAGAGCTGAAGGCATCACCGACAAATATGTCAGACGCGACATGCTCATCGACGAGATGAAACTCTTTGCAGAGAAAGAACAAGCGGAAATCTTATCCATCCTCGAGGCTGAAAAAAGAAGTCACAAAGTGTCAGACATCAGCAGCAGTTGGAGTGCCAACTACATCAACTGCGTCACAACTAGCGATGTCATTTATCTTTTGGCTGAACATCCTGATGTGCTGATGATAGGACTCGACGAAGAGAAATATGTCTTCTGGAACGAGGAAGCAACAAAAGCTGTTGCATCACCTGGCGACAAGATAATAGAAAACGTCATCAAAGTCAATGCCGACGACGCATGGGAACTCGGTGTCACTGGACAAGGCGTATTGGTAGCCATCATCGACTCTGGCGTCAACTACAACCACGTTGACCTTGCCGACCACCTCTGGGATGGCGGCGCACAATTCCCACATCACGGTTATGACACATACGACAACGACAACGACCCTATGGACGGATTTGGCCACGGCACACACTGCGCTGGAACAATATGTGGCGACGGCACATCCGGAACCAAGACCGGCATGGCACCAGATGCAACTTTGATGTGCATAAAATGCGTCAGCGACGAAGGCATGGGCGGAGCATCCGACATCAACAATGGTATGGAATGGGCAATAGAACATCATGCCGATGTATTGAGTATGTCGTTGGGTGTACCAATGTCATCAATAGCTGACAGAACAATGCTCCGTCGTACAAGCGTGACAGCATTGGAACTAGGTGTAGTAGCAGCCGTAGCCGTAGGCAACGAAGGTAACAACGAGTTGTTCTACCCTATCCCAGACAACGTGAGAGTACCAGGAAGCTGCCCTCCACCATGGTTACATCCTGACCAAGAAAACAATGCAGGAGAATTGTCATGCGTAGTAGCTATCGGTGCCATAGATTACAATGACGCCACAGCATACTTCTCATCACATGGCCCTGTCACATGGACTGCAACAGAATTCGGCGATTACGCATACCAACCAGGTATCGGTCTCATCCGTCCTGACGTATGTGCTCCTGGTGTCGACATCGTCTCCCTCGACTATACAACGACAGACGGATTCACCAAGATGAGCGGAACATCAATGGCAACGCCTTGCGCCGCCGGCGTAATAGCTCTTTTGTTAGACAAAAATCCAGAACTAACACCTGCCGACATCAGCAGAATATTAGAGACAACAGCTCATAAAATAAGCACCAACAAAAACAACTACACAGGCTCAGGCCGTATCGACGCTTTGGCTGCATTAAACGCCATCGACTGCGGCAGCTTCAAATATGTAAGCCACATTATCGATGATGTTGAAAACGGCAACAACAACGGCAACTTGAACGCCAACGAACAAGTAGGCTTGCTTGTCACTTTTGAAAACGACTCTGACGTTTCTTATAATAATGTCAAGGCTGTCTTGAGAAACAACAACAGCTTTGTAAGAATAGACGACTCTATCGCTCAAGTCAACAACATTGGCGCAAACGAAACAATATCTATAACAGAAGGTTTTAAATTCTTCGTTAAAGAAACTGCCAATTACAAGACGATGTTAGGCTTCGATGTCTATTTCTATGACGAAAATGACGAACTCATCTCTTTCATAAGAATACCTGTGAAGGTACAAGACAAGGCTTTGGAATTTGCGAATGTGATAATCAAAAACGATAACAATAATAACGGTATACTCGAAGCTGGTGAGACAGCCGACTTTGGTGTCATCATCAATAATGTAGGTAACGAATTATTCAGCAGCTCAAAAGGTGTATTGTCAAGCATCAGCAATTTTGTCACCATCAACACTAACGAAATAGAGCTGGAAGCTATCGGCGGCGAATCTTCAAAAGTAGCATACTTCAACGTCACTTTGGCAAGCAATGCAGGCGATTCCTACAGCATTCCTTTTGATATTACATTAGAAAACTCTATGGAGACTGCAACATTCACATTCAATTACTCAAACAAATGTGAAGTCATCTTTGAACTTAAAGACAGATACGGCGACGGATGGGACGGAGCTGCCTTAATAGTGAAATACAGCGATGGCAGTGCCGACGACGCATTCACAGTAACAGAAGAAGACGGCTCTAGCAGCACTCACACAAGAGAAATTGGCAACGGTGTAGAAATAACACTCGAATGGATGAAAGGCGCATGGGACTCAGAATGTAGCTTCGTGATTAAGAAAGGTGACGGCGCCGTGGTATATGAAAGTCCTGAGAGCTTAAGCTCAGGTGTCTTATATTCTTGGGTGAACGACTGCGCATTCCAAAACGACAGCTACGAGATATGCGATGGCGTACAGAACCTGGAAGTTGAATCTATCTTCCCTCCTACTATAAAATGGGAAGCTCCAAGCTCAGGCGAGGTTCTTAACTATGAAGTTTACCGCGACACAAGATTCTTGGGAACAACAGAAGAACTTAGTTTCACCGACAATACCACTACTGGCGCATTTATCTACGAATACAGCGTACGACCAATATATGGCGAATGCACTGGAAATTTAAGCCATATCAAAATTGAATACAATACAGTAGAAGAAAACATCAGCATCAATGCAAGCGTCTACCCTAACCCATCGAAAAACGACTTCACCATCGTATGCGACAACATGACAAGAATATCGGTTTATAACATCATGGGCTCAATGATAATGGACACTGATGTAAACGTTAATAATTATGTCATCAGCGACCTCAAGGCCGGAGTATATTTCATCAACATTGAAACAGATAACGGCAGTGTAGTACGCAAAGTCGTTAAATTGTAAGAGATTTGTCGTAATATCATAGAAGATTCAAAGGTGTCGGATGAAAATCCGGCACTTTTTTTTTATTATAAAAACACAAAAATATAAACATAATAATTTAATTATCAATAATTCCCCCTGCCAAAAATTTACAAAAAGTTTGGATTTTTCAGAAATAATTTTAATCTTCGCGAAATAAAACGTATTGTCAAATAATACAAAATCAATCGCCATGAAAAAATCTACAATCATTCTTATAATGTTGTTTGTTGCGACAACATTTGCCAACGCTCAGGATGCCATGGGAGTCAAAAATCTCAAGGGCAACTTCATCGAAGAAAATAAGGTTAAATTATCT
>JAZLEF010000071.1:0-3074 GCA_045615125.1 Bacteroidales bacterium | reverse complement strand
CCAGAATCGTCGTGGTTTCTCCCTAAGAATAGAGTGCGACCATTGCAACTATATCCCTCAGTGTATCAACTGCGACGTAAGTCTTACATATCATAAGAACCAGAATATACTGAAGTGTCATTATTGTGGTTATACCACTAGCGTGCCAACGGAATGTCCGTCGTGCAAGAGCACCGATTTGAAGATGCATGGTTTCGGCACAGAGAGGATAGAGGATGACTTGAAGGTTGTCTTTCCTGATGCTAACAGTGCACGCCTTGACCTTGATACTACTCGAACCAAGAATAGCTATCAGTATATACTTGAACAGTTTCAAAATAAGCAGACCGATATTCTAGTGGGAACGCAGATGGTTACAAAAGGCCTCGACTTCGACTCGGTCAAAACTGTGGGAATCCTCAATGCCGATAATATGCTAACCTTCCCCGATTTCAGAGCTTACGAGAGGAGTTTCCAGCTGATGGAGCAGGTGAGTGGCAGAGCTGGTCGTAAGGGTGATAAGGGCAAAGTTATCATCCAGACATATCAGCCGCAACATCAGGTGATACAGAATGTGATGAGTCACGACTTTGTCAGATTCTATGAAGAACAGATGCCGGTGCGACGTCAGTTCAACTATCCTCCATATTCTCGTCTTATCCTCATAAGACTGAAAGATGTTGACAGCCAAAAGCTGAATAAGGCGTCCGATGAGTTAGCTCGTGCCTTCAGATATGCTTTTAAAGATAATGTATTAGGACCGGAATATCCTGTGGTCTCCAGAGTGAAGAATCTTTATATCAAGCAGATGATAATAAAAATACACAAGGACTTATATTCTAATAAGGTAAAGGATTTTATTAAAGATACCATAGAGAGGTTTAAGCATAACAACGACTTTAAGTCTGTCAGGATTCAAATTGATGTTGATCCGATATGATATAAAAAAAGAGCGATCGTTTGATCGCTCTTTTTTTGAAATTATATTTCAGTGTTTATTATTTAACAACAACTTTTGATGTGTGGCTGTAACCGTTAGCTGTTACTGTGCAGAAGTAAACACCGCTGTTGAGGTCGTTGATTGAAACACCGTTTTCACCTGTTGTTAAGCTAGCGTTAACAACTTTAACTGTTTGACCAGCTAAGTTTGTGAATGTAACTGTAGCTTCTGTATCCATTGTTGAGCTTAAGAAGATATAATCTGTAGCTGGGTTTGGATATACATTGTAAACTGCATCCATTGGGATAACTTCGTCAACGCTGATTGGAATGAATTCTGAAGAGATTTTGAATACGTAGCAGATGTTATCTTCTGGAGATGTTTGGCTAGCGCCTGAACCCCATGCTAAACCTTGTACGCCGTCTGTTGTGTATGAGAACCAGAATTCATTTTCTTTTGATACGTTTGGAGCTGCGTTTACGAACATTGGTTCGTCAACCATGTGCATGAAGTCTTCCATTACGTGTTCAACTGCAACATACCAACCTTCTTCGTTAGCTGGTTTGTATGACATAACTGTTGAACGGCAGTATACGCTGTTGTTGAGTTCACGTTCTGTATCGATTGTTGAGTAAGCTAAAGCGATGTTACCTTGTGGGTCAACTGAAAGAGCTGGGAAGCCTGAGATTGAACCGTAGAATTGGTAGATGTAGTCATCGTTTTTGTATAATAAGTTTGGATCGAATGTGTCGATGTTTGAGTAGAATGGTAACCATCCGCAGAAGTTAACTGTATCCATGCAGTGGAATACGTATTCACCTGAAGGATCTTGTTCGTAGTCAGGACGCCATAATTGTAAGTTTGTTAATGGTTCTCTTGTGTCGTTCCAGTAAGCGATACCGTCGTTTGTTCTACCTGTGTAGTAGTAGAATGATGTACCGAGTTCGATGTGTGCATATTGAGCGATTGAGAATGCTACGTGTACTGTACCATTGTTGTCAACAGCAACTGTGCTGTGAACTGGAGTTTGAGCTGGAGCATCACCTTCAGCACCTGTGATTGTGTTTTCGTCTGTTTCCCAGTCACCGAAGAATGGGTTTTCCCATGCTACGATTCTTTCCCATGTTTGACCGTTGTCTGTTGATTTCATAACGATAACGTGGCCGTAGAATACTGTTGAGTAGCAGATAGCAACAACATCACCGTTTGAAGCGATTGAATAGTCGTCAGCGCTGTAGATGTCGAGGTGTTCGTCTGATGCTTCGAGTGGTGAGTAGCCAACTTCCCAATTTTGACCGTCTGTTGAACGGCAGTAGAATTGAGCGTTAACCATAACGTCTGTTGAAACTTGGTGTTGAGCTGCACAAACAATGTGGATAACATCGTTGTTAGGACCTGATGTTGTAACTCTTGGCCATGATAATGAGAATGGATATTCTAAGCCTGTTGGGTTAGGAATTGAATAAGGACCGTCCCATTGACCTTCGCCAGCTTTTTCTCTGATCCAGTAGTTAAGACCGCTTGCGTGGTTAACAAGGATTTCACCTTCTGCACCGTAAGGAGCGATTGTTGGCCAACCTGTTCTCATGTCATTACCTGTAGCGTTAGCTTCTTCACGTACTTCTGGCATGTCGCCGATGTTTGAGAAGTCACCACCTTTAATGAAGTTGTAACCTGTACCACGGTCGCTAGCTGTTAAGTTTTGTTCTCTTGACATTGTAAGAGTTACAGCAACGTCACCGTTTGATCTTTGGTACATACGGTTTGAAACATAACCATTTGATTGTAAATCGTAGAATGTTGCCATTGCTTCAGCTTCTTCGAAGTTGGAGTATCTGTTAACAACTACGCTTTGGTTTGATCTTGAAGAGTTTTCCATAACACTACCTGTGTAGATGTCATTTCCAACAGCTTTCTTAACAACTGTAGCTTTTGTTGAATTAGATTCTTTAGCTACACGTTCTTGTGCAAATGCACCAAATCCCATTACGAGACCTAATGAAAGTAAAAGAACTTTTTTCATTTTAATGTTATTTTAAGTTAATAATTAAGTTAATTTCTGAATACATTTCTATTCGAACTGCAAATATAATAATATTTCAAGCAATAATGCAATCAAATATAAGTTTTTTTAATCTTTTTTTTTTAAGTATAT
>JAZLEF010000070.1:0-4092 GCA_045615125.1 Bacteroidales bacterium | reverse complement strand
AATTCATGGATTAAAACATTGAATGATTCTGGGATACCCGGTGTTGGCATGCTTTCGCCTTTAACGATAGCTTCGTAGGCTTTAGCTCTTCCGTTCACATCGTCAGATTTAACAGTCAATATTTCTTGTAAAATGTTACTTGCTCCGAATGCTTCGAGAGCCCAAACTTCCATTTCTCCGAAACGCTGACCACCAAATTGTGCTTTACCACCTAAAGGTTGTTGTGTAATCATTGAGTATGGTCCTATTGAACGAGCATGCATCTTATCATCAACCATGTGGTGTAACTTAAGCATATAAATGTAACCAACTGTTGCTTTTTGGTCAAATGGCTTACCAGTACCACCATCATAAAGTTGAACACTACCATTTTCAGGAAGACCTGCTTGTTTCATATAGTCATTGATTTGATCTAATGTAGCACCATCGAAAATTGGTGTTGCAAATTTAACTCCAAGTTTCTTACCTGCCCAACCTAAAACGGTCTCATAGATCTGTCCCAAGTTCATACGTGAAGGTACACCTAAAGGATTCAATACTATATCAACTGGTGTTCCGTCTGCAAGGAATGGCATGTCTTCATCACGAACAATTCTTGAAACAATACCTTTGTTACCGTGACGACCTGACATCTTATCACCAATGTTAAGTTTACGTTTTTGAGCAACATAAACTTTAGCCATTTGAACTATACCATTAGGTAATTCGTCACCGACACTGGCAACATTCTTTTTACGACTATATACACCAAGAATTTCTTTACATCTCATATTGTAATTGTTAATAGTCTTAACAATTAACTCATTGAGTTCTGGATCTGTTGTCCATCTATATGGATTAACAGTCATATAGTCAAGATTTAACAATGCTTTATGAGAGAACTTAATCTTCTTAGGTATAACAACCTCTTTGAAATTATTTTGAACGCCCAAAGATGTTCTTCCTGCAAGGAGACTCATCAATTTTTCAATCAATCTTTCTTTGAGAGCGTCAATTTCGCGATTGCATTCGAAATCAATATCAGCAATAATATCTCTATCTTTTGCTTTTGATTTACGATCTTTAATTACGCGTGAGAACAAACGTTTACCAATAACTACACCCTTCATTGATGGACCAGCCTTAAGAGATGCGTTCTTTACATCACCTGCCTTATCACCGAAGATAGCACGTAATAACTTTTCTTCAGGTGTTGGATCTGTTTCACCTTTAGGTGTAATCTTACCTATTAATATATCACCTTCTGTTACTTCAGCACCTACACGGATAAGACCGTTTTCATCCAAATCTTTAGTAGCTTCTGCACTAACATTAGGGATATCGTTTGTTAACTCTTCGAGTCCGCGTTTTGTATCACGTACTTCAAGAGTAAATTCTTCTATATGTATTGATGTGAATAAATCTTCTCTAACGATACGCTCAGAAATAACGATAGCATCCTCATAGTTATAACCTTTCCATGGCATGAATGCAACCATCAAGTTACGGCCAAGTGCAAGGTCACCACCTTGTGTAGCATAACCTTCTGTAAGTATTTGTCCTTTTGTAACCTTTTGACCTTTCTTAACAATAGGTTTTTGGTTAATACTTGTACTTTGGTTAGTTCTAGCGTATTTGATTAAATTATATGTCTTTTCATCACCATCGAAGCTGACAAGTCTTTCTTTGTCGGTTCTATCATATCTAATAACGATTTTTGTTGAATCAACAAATACTACTTCGCCATCACCTTCTGCTTCAACGATAGTACGTGAGTCTCTAGCTACATAGCGTTCAATACCAGTACCAACGATTGGAGCTTCTGGATTCATCAATGGCACAGCTTGACGCATCATGTTAGAACCCATCAACGCACGGTTAGCGTCGTCATGTTCAAGGAATGGAATCAATGATGCAGCTATTGATGAAATTTGGTTTGGAGCAACGTCAATAAGGTCAATTTCTTGTGGCGTAACAATAGGATAATCAGCAACATAACGTACTTTTATCATATCCTCTGTTATCTTACCATTCTCATCCATTGCTGTACCTGCTTGAGCGATAATCTTTTCTTCCTCTTCTTCAGCTGTAAGATATACTGGTGGATTTTGGAAATCTACTATACCATCAACAACCTTTCTATAAGGTGTTTCAATGAAACCTAGATTATTAATTTTTGCGAATACGCAAAGTGATGAAATAAGACCAATGTTTGGACCTTCTGGTGTTTCAATTGTACAAAGACGGCCATAGTGAGTGTAGTGAACGTCACGTACCTCAAAACCTGCACGATCTCTAGACAAACCACCAGGACCTAAAGCAGAAATACGACGCTTATGTGTAACCTCTGACAATGGGTTTGTCTGGTCCATAAATTGTGATAATTGGTTTGTTCCAAAGAATGAATTAATAACTGATGACAATGTCTTAGCATTGATAAGTTCTGTTGGTGTGAAAACTTCATTGTCACGAACATTCATTCTTTCTCTGATAGTACGAGCCATACGAGCCAAACCTACGCCGAACTGTGCATACAATTGTTCACCAACAGTTCTTATACGACGGTTACTTAAGTGGTCGATGTCATCGACTTCAGCTTTGCTATTTGACAAGTTAATTAAATACTTGATAATAGCTATAACATCTTCCTTAGTTAAGACTTTAACATCTGATGGTATTTCAAGTCCTAATTTACGGTTGATACGATAACGACCTACATCACCTAAATCATAACGTTTATCAGAGAAGAACAACTTTTCAATAATACCACGTGCTGTTTCTTCATCTGGTGGTTCAGCGTTACGGAGTTGTCTATAGATATACTCAACAGCTTCTTTTTCTGAGTTAGAAGGGTCTTTTTGTAAAGTATTAAATACTATAGAATAATCAGCGATGTTAATATCTTCACGGTCAAGGAGTATTGTTTTAACTCCTGAATTGACAATAATGTCTATATGTTCTTGTTCCAACACTGTTCCACGGTCAAGAATTGACTCGTTACGTTCAATTGAAACGCATTCACCTGTTTCTTCATTTACAAAGTCTTCAAACCATGAACGAAGAACTCTAGCAGAAAGCTTACGTCCGAGTACTTTCTTAAGAGCAGTTTTAGACACTTTAATTTCTTCAGAGAGATTAAATATATCGAGAATGTCTTTATCTGACTCGTAACCGATTGCACGAAGCAATGTTGTAATAGGTAATTTCTTTTTTCTGTCGATATAAGCATACATTACGTTGCTAATATCTGTTGAAAACTCCATCCATGAACCTTTGAAAGGAATGATACGGGCAGAATATAATGTCGTACCATTTGCGTGAACGCTAGATCCAAAGAATACTCCAGGTGATCTATGTAATTGTGATACAACTACACGTTCAGCTCCGTTAATAACGAATGTACCTTGTGGAGTCATATATGGAATGAGACCAAGGTACACATCTTGTGTTTTTGTTTCAAAATCTTCATTTTCATCATCTGTACATGAAAGTCTAAGTTTTGCTTTTAATCTTACGCAATAACTTAAACCTCTTTCAATGCACTCTGCGATGGTGTATTGAGGAGCATCAATATAGTAATCGAGGAATTCGAGTACAAAGTTGTTTCTAGCGTCTGTAATAGGGAAGTTTTCTTGGAAAACTTTGAAGAGACCTTCGTTTTTACGATTATCAGGATTTGTATCTAATTGGAAAAAATCATGAAATGACTTCAATTGAATATCCAAAAAATCTGGATATTCGAAAGGTCTTCTAATTGACGCGAAACTAATTCTATCTAATGTGTTATCTGCCAAAGTGTTATGTTTTTATTGTTATAAGCTAATGTTAAAATATAAAGAGGGGATTTATAAGACAATTAACTATAGGCATAAACCTCAACTCCGAAAAATGGAGTCGAGGTTAATACCAATGTGTCTTTGGAAATTAAATCCTTATTTAACTTCAACTTCTGCACCAGCTTCTTTAAGAGCTGCTTCGAGTGCATTAGCTTCTTCTTTGCTAACACCTTCTTTGATAGCTTTAGGAGCAGCGTCAACTAATTCCTTAGCTTCTTTCAAACCGAGGCTTGTTAATTCTTTAACGAGTTTTACAACTGCTAATTTTTGTGCGCCA
>JAZLEF010000069.1:0-8066 GCA_045615125.1 Bacteroidales bacterium | reverse complement strand
ATTTCATATATAAACTGCACTCCTTTTTGTTTTTTGTCCAACTTTTGGGGTGCAGTTCAATCTTTGCTCGCTCCGGCACCATCTCGCTTCCAAAATCCCTCTCGTCACCAACATCCGTCTCCGTCCCAATAATCCTCCGCTCACAAAGGATGCCGGTCCAATCCCTAACGCAACAGACGAACTCTATAAATTTAAAATTCGTCATAAAAGAAGGATCAAAAGATGTTAATGAAAATTAATAGGAATAGTTAATGATATGTTAAACTAAATTAAAAGGAAAAATGATTGCTTGTGATATGTCAGTTACAAATTTGCTGAAACTATTTCTGATTGTGATGGAAGTTATCTCCGGTTTCGTTCCAATTCTCGATTTCATTACGGTTTCTCCTAATCCTATATTTACATAAAGATATTGATTCTTATGTTGGAATAATCCTGCGACCTCGTTGAATATGAATGATGAAGGCGACCATCCGAAAATGGAAAACTGCATCGCATGGGTGTGCCCCGACAACATCAAATCTATTTCTGGCGTGTCTTTGACTTCTAGTTCCCAATGTGTTGGGTCGTGACTTAACAAAATCTTATAATCGCCATTTGCGTTTTTCATCGCATTTTGAAGATTGCCGTATGAAAGGAACGACCTGTGCGTCGAGATGTTTTCAACGCCTATGAGAGAAATTGTGTCATCATCGCGAGTGAGCTGAACGTTTTCGTCCAATAACAGATTCCATCCCATTTTTGATTGTCTGTCTTTCAGCTCTTCAACATATTTCCATTGGATAGAATCTGGAAAGTTGCTGTATGCGCTGTAGTCGTGGTTGCCTAAAACGGAATAGACTCCGTCTTTGGCTTTTATCTTGGAAAGGATTGTGTCTAATCCGTCAAGCTCCCAAGGTCCGTATGAGACCAAATCACCTGTGAAAACCACGATGTCAGCATTTTGGCTGTTGATTTCATCGACGAATTTCTGTAATGTCTTCGATCTGTTTTTAAAAGAATGAAGATGAAGGTCTGAAATCTGGATTATTTTATAATCATTAAATGACTGAGGAAACTTGTCGCTTGTGATTTCTATATTCTTTATCTGGCATTGGTTTCTCTCGATGATGGTTCCGTAGCACCAGAGGGCAGGGGCGAGGAGAGTGAACCATAATGATTTCCTGAAAAATGATTTGAAGTTGGCACCGAAGAGATGAGCGATGCCTGAAATTGTTAAAGCTATTAAACCGATTATTATCATCATGAAAATAATGATGATGAGGTTTGCTATTATTTCTATAAATGTTACCATTTGAATAATTTTAGATAGATTGTGAGAAAGATAACGACAAATTTAAGATTTATTTCGCAATTGTTTTAAAAACATTTTCGCAAATTTTATTGCAAAAGGAAGATGTTTTTTTGTTTTTATAAAATTATCTTAATGAAAATTAATAGGAAAAGTTAAATAATATTGAAAATCTGTTAAATCTAAAAAAATAGTTGTTGTTTTTCTTATAAATGTAATTGTATTTGAAATTATTTGTATAATTTTGGTGTCGCTCGCAAAATGGAAAGATTCTTGAAAAAATTGAACCTTTAAAATAGAATAGTATGTTTTTGGAAGTAGTAAAAGCTGAGTATTTGAATGAATATAAAATCAAGTTATGGTTTAATAATGATGTTGTCAAGATCGTTGATTTGTCGTCATCATTAAATGGCGAAGCTTTTATTCCATTGAAAGATGCAGAATATTTTAAAAGTTTCAGTATAAAATTCAATACAATAGAATGGGAAAACGGAGCTGATTTTGCACCAGAATATCTTTATGAAATAGGAGAGTCTGTTTGTTAATATGAACTTCAACGTTTTTGGAAATAAAAATGCCCCGACTTTGATGCTCATTCCTGGATTGGGCGTGTCATACGAGATTTTCATTCCGCTTATCAATCTCCTTGAAAATGATTTCCATATCATCGCTGTTGAAGTCGATGGTTTTGTCATTGGAAAACACACTCAATTTACTTCCGTTGACGATCAGGCGGTTCAAACTATAGATTATATAAAGAAAAATCATGACGGACATTTGGATTGCGCTTACGGACTTTCATTAGGCGGAAAAATTCTTTCTCGTATTTTAGAGCGTGATGAAGTATTGATAAGTCATGCTGTCATGGATGCTGCGCCTTTGTTGCCTTTGCCTAAATGCATGGTCGGTCCGCTTCGTTATCTGCAGTGTATGAATGTCTGGACTTGCTATCATTGGACGAAATTCTGGAGATTTGTCTTTCATTCTCATTATTTTGATGTCTTGCTCGATGAGTGTAGAAAGGTTTATCCTTTTGGCGGAGGAAGAGCTGTTTTAGATGGATATAAATCGGTTTATACAAATAAGTTACAAGAGATACATGGTAATGACATTCATTATTGGTATGGAACCAAAGAGGCTTTTGTAGCTCGTCCTCAAGTGAAACATTTGAAAAAGCTCTGTCCGGAAGTAAGTGTTGAGATTTTCAAAGGAATGAATCACGGGCAGCTTTTGATTGATAAGCCAGAAGAAGTCGCAAATAGAATTATCATGATGATGAAAAAATGATTTTATTATGAAGAACAATTTGCTTTTGCAATCGCTGAAGAAATTTATCGGTGGTTTTGTTATAATCGGTGTTTTGTTGTTTTTGCCTGCTGGAACTTTGAATTATTGGAATGCTTGGTTGTTTGTTACTGTTCTTTTCATTCCGATGTTGTCTTTAGGAATCGTGATGTTGTTTCGTTCTCCTGAGCTTCTCGCAAAACGTCTTGACGCAAAAGAGAAAGTCGATGAACAGAAGTGGGTCGTTGCATTATCGGGGATTATGTTTCTGGCAGCCTTTGTTGTAGCGGGTTTGAGTTTTCGTCATTTGTGGTATATATTGCCGAATTATCTTGTATGTATTGGTACAGTCGTTTTTCTTCTTTCATATTTGATGTATGCGGAAGTCATGAGAGAAAACGCATTTCTTTCCAGAACTATTGAAATTCAAGAAAATCAGAAAGTCGTGGATACAGGCTTGTATGGGATAGTACGACATCCCATGTATTCAGCAACACTCTTTATGTTTTTATCAATTCCATTGATTTTAGGATCTATGTTGTCGTTTGTCATAATGTTGTCGTATATTCCTATCATTGCAATCCGTATGAGAAGCGAGGAAAAAATCCTCGAAGAAGGATTGAAAGGATATAAGGAATACAAACAAAAAGTAAGATATAAAGTGATACCATTTATTTGGTAGTTTGGATTTATGGTATAATTGTATAGATGCGTCGAATCTGTTCCAATGAAAAATACACATTGACATGTCTGAATAATTAGGAATGAAAAAGGACGCCACGGTATGACGTCCCTGTAATGTTTAATCTTTCAGATATGATAGTCTCTGCGTTACTCTGCGTCTCTGCGAGAGATTTTTTAATTTTCAATAAATATCGTTCAAATCAAAATAAAGTGAGCTTGTGATTTTATCTTCTTCTTGTTCTTTAAGATGTTTGAAATTGTTGTTTCTATAAAATTGTATAGCATTATTATATGCGTCAACGGTTAGAAAAATGATGCGCCTCGTTGGTAATAAAGTCGTTCAGATCAGCGTCACCGCAATCGAACGACTTTATTGTTTCGTTGTCTTCTAATTTGCGAATTTCATAGCGCAAATTGTAGTCGTAAAAGATCATTGTTTTTATCCCTTGAAAATTTTTAATATCGCTTCGTAGTTAGCTCTGCCTCTTGCGTTTTCTTCAGGACTTACTTTGTGATCTTCATTCATTCTTTTTAAGAATCTTTCTGCATCTTTCCCGTGTAAAATCGGGGTTTCTTTAATTGGTCTCGCCATAATAATTTAGTTTTAAGTTTCACTCTGCAAAAATATATCATTAATCATTGAAAGTCAAGAAGTTTTTTCTTAAAAAATATTAAGAAATAATGTTAAAAATTAGGGATAATTGTATAGATGCGTCGAATCTGTTCCAATGAAAAATACACATTGACATGTCTGAATAATTAGGAATGAAAAAGGACGCCACGGTATGACGTCCTTGTAATGTTTAATTTTTTCGGATATGATATTCTCTGCGTTACATTGCGTCTCTGCGAGAAATTTTTTAATTTTCAAATCTCCTGATGGTTGTCTCTCAACAAATCGTTGACGGTTTTGACAGGATTGAATGTTATGATTGGAACTTCGACGAAGATGTTGATCCAGTCGGCCATTGCTCCGTTCCATAATCCTGGTAATTCAAGAGCTTTCAATTCTTTGCCGTCTTTAGATTTCTTTGAGATGAATCCAGTGTTATAATCGATATAATCGTTTAAGTCGAATGGATTGCCGTTAAAATCGTATGTTGCACATACTAAATCCACAGGGTTGAAGTGTGTCGCTGATTGGAATATGGCTTCTTGTTTTTCGTTGTTATGGTCTATTTGTGAAGACTCCACGATTTGCAATGAAATCTCGTCGTTGCTGTTTCTTACCCAATAAGGACCACCGCCTGGCTCGCCTTCGTTTTTCACCATACCACATATTCTCATCGGACGATTTAGCTTGTCGTATAGGAAGTCTATCTTTTCTATTTCGTTGTAAGTCTTGAAGAAATTAGGTATGTCAATCATCAGTTTTTCTTTTGCGAATTTTGCAATTTCCTCAATTTCGTCATTTGCCAGACATCCTTCATCTAATAAATTAAGGTATTCAAATTGTTGTTGTTGAAGTCTGAAAAGATAACCGCCTAATACTTTCTTATAATCGTAAGTAGTTGTCTTTAATCTATCAGGGACAACATTGTCGATGTTTTTAATGAAAATGATTTCTTTTTTAAGGTCGTTGAGATTTTGAATCAATGCGCCGTGACCGCCAGGACGGAAGAGCAGACTGCCGTCGCTGTTACGGAATGGTTCGTTGTTCATATCAACAGCGATAGTATCTGTTGATGGTTTTTGTACAGAATAAGAGATGTCGTAACGAATGCCGTATTCTTTTTCATATTTTGGCAATAATTCATCTACTACATTTTTAAATATGTCGAGATGTTCTTGTGAAACAGTGAAATGCAGTTGAGCTATTTCGCCGTCTTCTGTATCAACGGTGCTATATTGTGTCGCTTCTACAAGATGTTCTTCTAAGGCGAAACGTGATGGTTCTTTGTATTTATGGAATTTCAGTAATGCTTTAGGCAGCTTGCCATAACCGAGACCTTCGTTTTCGAGAAGGAACTCAGCTATTTCCACGAGACGGTTTTCACTCAAGAGTGTCTCAATGTCTTTGTCGTGTTCTGCCATTTTTCCTTTCAAGTCATCATAAAAAGCAAACTCTCTTATGCTTAAAAAGAAATTCTCTATTGAATCGAATTTTATCTTTTCTTTTCTTAAAAAATCATGAGGTATTTCTTTGTCTTTATATTCCTCTACGAAAGAATAAATGGTTTTAAACATACGACTTGCAGCCCCCGATGCTGGGATGAATTTCAAGATGTCGTAGTATTGTTTGTCTTCATCAAATTGTTTTATAAGCTCTGCGATGTCAGCTTCGTTGAATTTGACAATGCCGTTTTCCGTTGTTGCTGGTGCAACCAAGTCGCTGTATGGAAAACCTGTCTTAAACTGATTTATTTGTCTTTCAACTTGTTCGTATGGGATATTCATGGCTTCAAGTTGATTCTTGTCTGTGTTTGTTAATGCTGACATATTTATATAATTTAATGAACATCACAAAGATATAAATAATATTGATTTTGTAAAACATTTTCAAAAAAAAATTGTATATATTTGCAGAAGTGAAAGACTAATGACTAAAGACTATGGTCTAAAGACTAAGGACAAAAGGCGAAAGACTTGGAATTAGTAGTTCCTTTGCGTTAGGGATTGGAGCGGCATCCTTTGCGAGCGGAAGCTGGAGGGGGAGACGGAAGCGGAGGCGAGAAAAGATATAGCGGAAAGCCCGACGGCGGAGCCGGAACGCCCAAGACAATTCATAATTCATAATTCATAATTCATAATTATGATTGAAAGCTGAAAATTTTTGAATGAAAATTAAACTTAAAAAATAAATAAAATGATTAACAAACAATTGCAAGACGCTATCAATGCGCAGATAAATGCTGAGTTATGGTCGGCATATCTTTATTTGTCAATGGCAACAAACTTCCATGAAATGGGATTAGGCGGTATCGCTAACTGGTTTGAAGTTCAGTTCAAAGAAGAACAAGACCATGCTATGATTTTCTATAACTATTTAGTGTCACGTGGCGGTCGTGTTGAACTTAAAGCTATCGACGCTGTCAAGACTAAATGGGAATCACCATTGGAAGCTTTTGAAGATACATTACAACACGAACAAAAAGTCACATCTTTAATCAACGACATCAATGCTTTAGCAGTTGAGTTGAAAGACTACGCAACACAAAACAGACTTGTTTGGTTCATCGACGAACAAGTTGAAGAAGAAGAATCAGCACAAAAGATGATTGACAGCCTCCGTATGATTAAAGACAATCCATACGCTATCTATATGTTCGACAAAGAATTAGCAGCAAGAACATATACACAAGCATCACCACTTGCAACAGCAGGGGAATGATTTCTGGATTTCTGGAATTTTGGATTTTAGGAATTAAAAAAAAGCATCGTAGAAATTTCTGCGATGCTTTTTTTTTATAATTGAAAATTGAAATTTAGCAGTCAGCTATCAGTTCAGATCTCAAAGACAAGACTCTTTCTCACAATAATCTTCTTCACTTCCAAACCGAGTGGTTCCAATGGATAGCATCTGTCGGCTTGTTCGAGTTTGAATGTCTGTCTTCCTGCTTTGAGGTCCATTTTTCCAACATATGAAGTCTGAATCATTGGGTCGACGCCTGGCAATGTGTGTGCGATTACGTTGTCACCGCATTCGAATGAATATCTCTTGTCTAAGTTTTCTGGGACATAAACTACGAATACGTCGTAAGTACCGTCTTCAGCGACTTCCATTTCCCATGAACGCCATGAGTCGGTCTGTGTGCTCATGTAACCTGTTCCGTCTATCGCAGCGTGTTTGGTGCCGTTTGCTTCTGTGAGTTCGATGAGGTCGCCATCTTGTTTAACGACAACTTTTTCTTTATAAACGACTTGAATCTTATTCAAGGTGTCAGGATGTTGATTCAAGAATTCACCTATTTTTGTCAATACTTCTTTTTCGTAAGGGATGACGTTACCGTCGCCGTCTGGGCCAATGTTGAGCAAGAAAACGCCGCCGTGACTTACTGTGCTGAACAATCTTCCTAATTGTGTAGCAACTTGTTTGTCAACGTCAGGACGCTTAATCCATGATTTGTAACCCCATGTTCCATAGAGAGATGCTGGGTTGTCCCAGTAGATGTTTTCGTAACCAGCGACGTCGCCATTGTCTGGCAATGTCATATAATCACCTTGGTTGTTCATGATTCTTCCGTTGATGATACATTCTGGTTGTAATGATTTCACTGTCTCACGGAAACGTTTGCTTTGTTCTGGAGTTACGAGGCCCATGTCGAACCATAATGTGTTGATGTCGCCGTAGTTGGTGAGAAGTTCTGTTACTTGAGCTACGATATAATCTTCGAGTTCTGGAGTTACTATTTCAAGAGGAGAATAGACTTGGTTCACGTATTCGTGGCATTTTGTTGTTGGGTCTGGAGCGAGACGTGGGATTCCGAGAGGATAGTGCCAGTCAGGAAGAGAGTAATAGAGACCGAATTTGATGCCGTGACGTTTACAAGCGTCTGACAATTCTTTCACTACGTCGCGGCCGAAAGGAGTGAAGTCAACGACGTTATAGTCGGTTGTCTCGGTGTGGAACATACAGAAACCGTCGTGATGTTTTGAAGTCATGACGATATATTTCATGCCTGCGTTTTTAGCGAGAAGGACTTTTTCGGCGGCGTTGAAGTCTTTAGGGTTGAATTCTCTTGCGTCAGCTTCGTATTCTTCTGTTGTGATACGAGCGTGATTCATGATTTGTTCGCCGTAGAAAGGAATCTTTTCGCCTTTCCACCAGCCTGCGAGTTCAGAATAAATTCCGAAGTGGATGAACATG
>JAZLEF010000068.1:0-17393 GCA_045615125.1 Bacteroidales bacterium | reverse complement strand
CCAAACTTGCAAGGACTCTGGGCAAACACGATTCAGACTCCTTGGAACGGCGACTATCACCTTAATATTAATGTACAGATGAACCACTGGCTCGCTGAAGTCTGCAATCTATCAGAATTACATAAACCTTTAATAGAATTTACCAAAAGTATAGTCGAATCAGGAGAAAAGACAGCGCAAGGATTTTACGGAGCTGACGGCTGGACCGCGCACTCGATATGTAACTTATGGGGATTCACTGCTCCTGGAGAACATCCATCATGGGGAGCTACAAACACCGGAGGAGCATGGCTCTGCCAACATCTTTATCAGCATTATTTATTTACAAAAGATATTGATTATCTGAAAGAAATATATCCTGTTATGAAAGGTGCTGCTCAGTTTTTCAACTCGGTCATGATTGAAGAAAAAGAACACTCATGGCTGGTGACTGCTCCAACATCATCACCAGAAAATTCATTCTATCTCCCTGATGGAAGAATAGCCAGCGTTTGTATGGGTCCAACCATGGACATACAGATTATCACAGAATTATATCAAAATGTCATTGACGCTTCAGAGATTTTAAACATAGATAAAGAGTTTGCGGAGACTCTTAAAAACGATTTGAAGAGATTTCCACCAATGCAAATCAGTGAAAACGGCTATCTGCAAGAATGGCTCAAAGACTATGGCGAACCAGAGATACATCATCGTCATGTGTCACATCTCTTTGGATTGCATCCTGGTCGTCTCATAACAAAATCCAAGACTCCTGATTTATACGACGCTTGTAAGATGTCGCTCGAACGTCGTGGTGATGAAGGTACAGGCTGGTCACGCGCATGGAAGATAAACTTCTGGGCAAGACTTCACGATGGTGACAGAGCATACAAACTCATCAAGAACTTATTACAGCCAGCGATGGTCGGCGATAGAGTAGGAGCAGGAACTTACCCTAATCTCTTTTGCGCACATCCTCCATTCCAGATTGACGGCAACTTCGGAGGAACAGCCGGCATCGCGGAGATGTTGCTTCAATCGCATGATGGTTTCATTGAAGTGTTGCCTGCATTACCATCAGCATGGAAAGATGGTCATTTCAAAGGTTTATGCGCAGAAAACGGTGCAGTAGTCGATTGTTATTGGGAGAATGGCATTGTTAAAAAAATCAAGATAAAATCGAAAACAGGAGGCACCTATAACATATTAATGCCAGACAACTCCATCAAAGAGATAAAATTGAAGAAGAACAAATCTGTAGTGATTAGGAACAAATAAATTAGAATATGAAAAAGTTATTCATACTAACAATAATTTTTGCTTTGTTTTCTTCATGCGCTGAAGATAATGCTACAAAATATAACTATCCTGATTCTAAAATATGGAAACACAGGGTAAACAGCATGGATGAGTTAAGACAAACAGAGAAGAGCTTTGATGGTGTTGAGGTCGATATTATTTATTCAAGCAAAAAGAACGACATCTATGTCGCACACGGATACGAGGATACCGTAAACAAACTTTTCTTCGACGAATACTTGTCAGCTTTGGAAAAGCCAGAAAAAATGTGCTATTGGATTGACTTCAAAAATCTTAATAAAAACAATGCACCTAAAGCTCTTGAGATATTTGGGTCAATAGTAGATAAATATAATATACGAGATAAAGTCATAATAGAAAGCAATAGTACCGGCGCACTTAAAATAGCAAAGGAAAACAACTTTCATGTAATGCTTTGGGTTGAAGCAATATCATATAGGAAAAACCCTACATTCGACGACACCTTATCAGTAATTAAGAAGATACGTTCTCAAATAGAACTTGTTGAACCTGATGCCATAAGTTGTGTATACACCATGTTCCCAATTCTTTGTGACAGTTTCCCAAATCAGAACATTCATTTCTGGGATACGCCGAAGAAATTCACACCAGATAATGTGGAACATACAAAGAATTTATGTAGAAGCAAAAATGTAAAAATCGTTCTGGTCGATTATCCTGAACCTATTGATTATTGACACCTAAGATACTGATATTTATATTTTTCAAAAGGACAGTATGCTCTGGATTCCAATAATGATCATGTTCTGGCGTGGTCAGACAGAATTCCAGTTTGCTTCTCTTACTTTCGTTCTTAATATCAAACACTTTTGTGAATTCCAGTTTAAGCCATTCTTCTGGACCGTAATCCTCTTCTATAATATTTTTTGACAATACATCAGGATACCAATCGGCATTACTACATTTTGCCTTGATATTGATAAAATGCTGATGACTGATGTCGGCAGTATATTTCATGTCGGCAGTGAAAACCACTTTGATATCGGAATATTGAGAATCAACGGTATATGAATATATATCCTCATTTATCACACCCAACACACTAGGTTTATCTTTTCCTGAAGCACAGAATGCAGAATCGATGGTTACTGAGTTTATCAACTCAAAGTTCTTACGTGGAATTATCGGATTGTTTGTAATACTGTTATTAGAATAAGTATAATAATCTACATAATGAACAACATCCATACGTTTCTTCATGATTTTAGCCAAGTTATGGTCATCTAATGGTTCCACCTGCATATTATCTTTAATCTTATACAAGTTATTTTCTCCATTATCCTCAACATAATACAAGTCATCATAAATCAAATTGGTTGATGTATTCGATTGCATTAGGAAATAAGTTCTTGCATTACTAACAAAATGTTTCGTTGTATCCAAGCCGTCGCCAACCCAATGTACAGTTTCTGGAGTCTTGATGTTATAATTATCTCTCATCAATGCGCATATAGACGGAGCTATATCATTATGTGAGACAACAGAATAAAAATGCTGAGCTTTTTTAATTGTTGGAGACCATACGATTAATGGTACATGAAAAGCATTCAAAGGATTGTTGCTATTGATATTCAAGCTATGATCGCCAGTAATGACGAATATTGTATTATCATATTTTTTAGTATACCAATAAAAGAAATCTCTCAAAGCATCATCGCCATAGAGGAAAGCAGCAATAAAACCTTTTCTTCCTTTTAACTTATTATATTCATTTTCAGGCAAAGTTTGTAATATAGACTCAGCCTTATCATAATAATAATCCTGTAAGTCCTTGTCTTTTAACACCAACTTATTATCATGCTGAGAAATTGTGATGAACATATCAAAATTAGGATTATTGTCATTTCGTTTATCAATAACTTCTTCACATCTTTCAAACATTTTCTTATCATGATAGCCCCATGTCATATAATCGAATTCTAATTTATCTTTAGTCTGGTTACATTCATGTTTGAAAGGAGACATATAATCTATTCGCTGAGAATTAAGATAATCGGAAATCCTATCGAAATTAAATGAACATGCATAGAAGGCATTGTTCTTGTATCCATTAGCCTTCAGTATGGCGAACAATGAATTACATTCAGGAATATCTCCAAATTGAAAACCTTTTCTACCATGAGGCACGGATGCCGTTACAGATGGGATAACGCCTGCACTACGAGGTGTTGAGGAAAGACAGTTGGTCCATAACAACGAATGTTTCGACAGAGAGTCGAGGAATGGAGTCATAGTATAACCGAACTCATTCTGACCGAAGAAATCAGAGCCCAAGGATTCAACGATAACAAAGACTAAATTAGGCTTTGTTTCAGATTTCACAAAATATGAACCTAACACATTGTCGATATTGTCTTTACGTTCCAATGGGAATTTGTCGTTTATTATTTCTCTGTTTGGGAACAACTTCTTATATTCATCTATATATGATTTGTCATATTCAATACGCGAAACATCAAAGACTATTTCAGCTTTGCTTTCCATTATGTTTGAATGTAAGCAATACCATATTTTATTTACTATATTTTTGTCTTGATCAAGAGATAAAAGATTTATCACAGGAACAGAAAGAAACATCATAATGAAAATTACTTTTGTGATAAACTTGTTGACTCTCATATTTTTTGATAACTTCACAAAGACGAATATCACAGCTGCCAATAATAACAATGCGAGAAGAAGCATCCAGATATTTGTCACGCTTTTTATTGTAAGAAGAGTTTCCCATAAAGGTCTGTTGAACAATTCAGCACCCATCAACAAGCCTGTAGTTTTATGATAGATTATAAGTCCTATCTCAGAAAACAACATTAAAGGAAACAATATTGAAGCTGTATAAAATGCTGTTTTTTTAGATACCAACGAAATGATAAAATATATTAAGAAAATGCAAAGACTGACAAACAACGCAGCAACTAAGTTACTATAAATGAATCCGGAAAAATCCTTTATTGCGACATCATTAGCTAAGGAGAGTATCAGTTCGGAAATCTTAATGAAAAATGTAAAAATTATGTATAAGATTGTCAATATAGAAAACTGCTCCAGTACATTCTTTTCTTTCATAATACCACATAATTTATGTCTGCAAAAATAGTATTTTATTGCATTATAAAATCATGACAATTAAATTAATTTGAGGTTAAAGAATTTGACATATTACGTTATGTTTTTATTGATAAAAAATATTTCATACGATAGTATTATTTGTTGAGTTTTCGTATTTTTGCATTCATAATCTTTAAGTCTTTAAGATAGAAAACATACTGACTATTATATGATAAAGAATATGAAAAGACTATTTCTATTAACAACAATTATCGCAATGCTTTCTTCATGTGTTGAAAAGAAAGCCGCAGTAGTGGACGCCAATCTCGACATCGTTCCTGTTCCACAAGAAGTAATCGTTTGTATGAACGACAATGGTTTCAACTTAAACGCAAACACCGTCATCGTTGCAGACGAAGAGAATAGATTTAATGCAGAGTTTTTGCAGTCATATCTTAAAAATATTTTTAAATCAAATCTTAAGATTGCCAATAAAGCTGACAACAATTATGTAAGCCTCAACATTGTAGATCCAAGTCAATGTGAGAGTTTAGGATTGAAAAACGACGATGAAGCATATCTCTTGAGTGTAAGTCTCGACAAGATTGAGATTTTTGCCGTTGACGCTGCTGGTATTTTCTATGGAATACAGACTCTTATCCAGATGATGCCAGAAGACATTTATTCAGAAAACGCCATCAAGATTGCAGGTGTCAATTTCCCATCTTTGAATATCATCGACAATCCACGTTTCAAATACAGAGGACTTATGTTGGACTGTTCACGCACATTCTTCGACGTGGATTATATCAAGCATCTTTTGAATGGCTTGGCACATTATAAGATTAACAACTTCCATTGGCATCTCGCCGACGACCAAGGATGGAGATTAGAAATCAAGGCTTATCCAAAGCTCACAGAATTAGGAGCATGGAGAGGAGCTGACGAGTTGCTCATGCCAGCATACGGTTCTGGCAACGAACGTAACGGAGGTTTCTATTCACAAGAAGAAATCAAAGACATAGTTAAATATGCTGCCGATAGAAATATCAACATCATTCCTGAAATTGATTTGCCTGGACATAGCAAGGCTGTCGCTGTGACATATCCAGAGATAGTATGTAAGATTGAGGCAAAACATCTTAGCGTACAAGGTGAGTCTAACAACGTATGGTGTGTAGGCCGTGAAGAAAACTACGAGATGCTTGAGACAATCATCGCAGAGATGACAGAACTTTTCCCAAGCAAGATTTATCATATCGGAGCTGATGAGGTCAACATGAACTCATGGCGCGACTGCGATGTATGTCAGAATCTCATGAAAGAAAAAGACATGAAAGAACTCGTTGAGTTGCAGAATTATTTTGTAAGAAGAATAGAAAAGATTTTAGCTAAACATGGTAAGACAATGGCTGGATGGGATGAGATACTCGATGGAGGCGACCTTCTTGCCACAACCATACCATACGTATGGCAAAACTCAGAAAGAGGCATCAAATCTGTGAAGGCAGGTCAGCCAACAGTCATGCAAGTGTCGCAATATATGTATTTCGACATGAAACAATCAGCGGACGAACGTGGACTTAAATGGGCTGCTATCATACCATTAGACACAGTATATTCATTCGACCCTATAGGCAACTTCGAGTTGACTGAAGAAGAAGAAAAACTCGTACTCGGTCCACAAGGCGGTCTCTGGACCGAATGCGGACAGGTTCCAGGTTACGCACATTATCAGCTTTTCCCTAAAGTACTCGTACTCTCAGAAATAGGATGGTCGGCATACGAAGACAGAAACCTCGACTACTTCAAGAAAAGATTATATGACAGTCATTTAGAAAGATTATATAATATGAACTTCGAATTCAGAGTAGCACCTCCAACAGTAAGATTTGAAGACGGCAAACTCATCGCTGAAAAAGATTACGACTTTCTATCAATACGTTACACCGACGATAAATCCACACCAAGTTTAGAATCGGCAGAATATGTAGACGCTATAGCGACAGACAAACCAGAGAACTATCGTTTTGCGACATTCTATAAAGAACGTCCAAGTATAGCAAGAGGAGCGCAAAACATAGAGTTATATCATTATCAAAAACCAAATACTGTTGTAACATCTAACGTTCCAATGGAACAAGACATCAATATCTTGGCAGATTATAATTTGAACACCTATTGTTATACAGCACGTCCTGTTGAAGAAGGTGACTATTTCTTGTACACATTTGAAAATCCTGTTGAATGTGAAAAGATTTTGGTTGGAACCGGACACTACAGCTTAGCCATAGTCGGTTTACCAAACGCACGACTTGAATATTCATACGACGGGGAAAACTTCATAAAAGGAGAGGAGTTCACCTACGATTATTTCGATGGCTACAGAGCATCTTGTCATCCTAAGGAAGCTGTCAAGGCCGTCAAAATAGTAGTGACAGGAATAGGTGAATGTGAATATGCTATCTTACAAGATCTTAGAATTATATAATAATATCTGATGTTAAACTTTTTCAAACATAGTTTCCTATCACAACAGATATTGACAGTAGTTGTAGCACTAGGTTTATGGCTGCCGGCTTTTATCACAAAGTCGGCATACCTGACCAGTGATTCATCTACACCTTTATATAATATCATCATAACAATATTAGACTTCTCGCCATTTCTTCTCAAGGCATTGGCTTTTATAGTATATCTTCTGTCGGTTTTCCTCTTCAACTCAATGCTGTCAGCCAACCGACTAGTGTCAAAGAACAGCACCTTCGGAGCATTCACTTTTGTCTTGATGATGTGTTGTTCACCAGAACTACACACATGTTATCCTTTCGTGTTCGCATGTCCATTCATACTCATGGCAATGCACACATTGTTTCTCATCTATCAGACCGATGCTCCAGAAAACTACATGATGAATATCGGATATTTCATTGGAATAGCATCATTGTTCTATTATCCATCGGCTTTACTGATATTATGGGTGTTAATATCATTTGTGATATTAAGGTTCAGCGACTTACGATATATGATGATACCTATCACCGGTTTCATGATTGTCAACGCCATAGTGTTAGGCATAAGTTTCTTGTTTGGAAAATATGATTTATTGATAGACTCATATTCTCATTTCTTCAAAGATATGACAATGTCATTTGATCTTACATTAAGCAACAAGATATTATTATCAATCACAGTAATATTATTCATCATATCACTGTTGAGAAGCGTAAGCAGCAGAAACTCCGACAAAGGAACCAATGTAAGGAAAAGGATAGGTGTGGCATTCGTGCTGACCATATTCGCCATCGTCATTTTCTTCATTCAGAAACCTATGATGAACAACGCCTTGATTTTTATGATGTTCGCATTTTTCTATGCAATAACATTATCCGACATAAAGAAGTCTAACATTGCCAACATCGTTATGATCTTATTCTTTACCTTCATAATAGTCAAACAATATTTACCTTTATTTGGTATAACGATATGAATCTCATTGCACATTATACTGACAATTTGATTGAAGCCGGTTGCGACGAAGCCGGACGCGGATGTCTCGCCGGTCCAGTGGTAGCAGCTGCCGTCATATTAGACAGGAACAAAGACTATCCAATGTTAGACGACTCCAAGAAACTGACGGAGAAACAACGTAACAAACTCAGAAGCGTCATCATGGAGGAAGCTCTAGCATACGGAATTGGCATTGTTGACAACAACGAGATTGATGAGATTAACATCCTGAACGCGTCATTTCTCGCCATGCACAGAGCTGTAGAACAACTCAAGGTTAAACCTGAATTTCTGCTCATCGACGGCAACCGTTTCAATCCATATAAAGATATAAAACATCAGTGTATCGTAGGCGGCGACGCCAAATATCAAGCGATAGCTGCGGCTTCCATTTTGGCGAAGACAACAAGAGACGCCATTATGGAAGAATACCATCTGCAATATCCTGTCTATAACTGGAAGAAAAACAAAGGCTATCCAACTTTGGAACATAAAAATGCCGTTGCCGAACACGGAACGACACCATTACATCGAATGACATTTAATATGACAATACAACTTAAATTGTTTTAATTAGAAAACTTTCTTATTTTTGTTCAATAAAAAAAAACATAAGTTATGGCTATCATCAACAAAGACAAGAAACACAAATGGAGCTTCATCAATATAGGAGGTTCTGCACGTGTAAGCATTAATTCAGGAGAAGACATCGCTCATCTCTCAGAACTCGACCCTAAGATGTGGACCGTTCTATCATGTCCAACAACAGGTCTTGAAATAGACGACAAGAGTCTTAAATATATGGATTGCGACGGCGACGGTAAAATACGTATCAACGATGTGATTAGCGTTTCGCAATGGATAACATCACTTTTGAAAGACAAAGATATGATTCTTAAAGGTGACGACTGCATCGACATCAATTCTATCAACACCGATGAAGCCAATGGCAAGAAGTTGTATTCATCAGCAAAACAGATATTAGAAAACCTCGGCAAGGAAGGCAGTATGATTTCTTTAGCCGACACTGCCGACATCACAGCTATCTTTGCCAAGACACGTTTCAATGGTGATGGCATCATCACTGAGGCTTCCACCGACATAGCAGAAGAGAAAGCCGTTATCGCTGCCGCACTCTCAACAATAGGCGGCGTTACCGACAGAAGCGGAGCACAAGGTATTGGCAAAGATCAAATTGAAGCCTTCTATAAAAACCTAAACGATTACGTGGCTTGGAATGAAGCATCTGTTGAAGCCCCATTCGGTGATATGACAGCATCAGTGATAGAGGCTTACAACGCCCTCGACACCAAAGTCAAGGATTTCTTCATGCGTTCTAAACTGGCTGCATTCTCACCTAACAGCACTTCAGCTCTCGACATTCAGACTTCAAGAATAGATGCCATCAGCGCAGAAAACCTCTCTATGAAAAACGAAGAGATAGCCTCTTACCCTCTGACACATATAACAGGAAAAGCAGAGATAGAACTTAATGCAGCTATCAATCCTGCTTGGGATAAATATTTCAACATAATAAAGAGCGTGTTGGATTCTTCCAAAGAAACAATTACAGAAGACGACTGGACATCGATAGGAGCGAAGTTCGCAGCATACGTGGCTTGGAAAAACGCCAAAGCCGGTGCAGCAGTAGAATCTCTAGGATTAGAGACGATAAAGAATATCTTGGCTCAAGACAATAAAGCAGCCTTACTCGATTTAGTAGGTAAAGACGCTGCTCTTAAAGAAGAGTCAGACAACATCGACATGGTCGATAAGTTCCTTCACATCTATCGTGATTTTTACAGACTCTTGAAGAACTTTGTCACTTTCAGCGATTTCTACGACAAAAACAAAAATATTAAAGCCATATATCAATGCGGTACGCTCATCATCGACCAAAGAGCTTGTAAGTTCTGTATGAAAGTCAACGACACAGGCAAACACAGCGCATCAGCATCCAGCAGTGGAATGTACCTTATATATTGCGACTGCACCACAAAATCAAAAGCTGGCAAATTGCAAATCGTTGCTGCTGTGACAGTAGGCGACATTGGCGAACTTGCTGTAGGTAAAAACGGTGTGTTCTATGACAACCAAGGCTTGGAATGGGACGCTGTGATAACAAAAATCATCGACAATCCTATTAACATTTCTCAATCATTCTGGTCACCTTACAGAAGAATGGCGACAGCAATAGAGAACCTCATCAACAAGAGCGCAGCCGACAAAGACGCCAAGATGATTGCCAACGCTACAGCCAACATCAACGCAGCTCCGACCAAGACAGCAGAAGAAGCCAAAGCAGCAGTAGCGGCACCACCTTTTGATATTGCCAAATTCGCTGGTATCTTCGCCGCCATTGGTATGGCTGTAGGTATGATAGGAACAGCACTCGCAAGTATCTTCAAGGGTTTATTCGCATTAAACTGGTGGCAGCTTATAATGCTCTTCGTAGGAATCATATTAGTCATATCAGGACCAGCAATGATTATGGCATGGATGAAATTACGTCGCAGAAACATAGCACCATTACTCAACGCCAACGGATGGGCTGTCAACGCTGTATCTAAAATCAGCATACCATTTGGCGAGACTTTGACTGACATAGCTAAATATCCAAAGATGAAACTCAAAGACCCATTTGCAAAGAAAGGATTGAAGACATGGCAGAAAGCTGCTATCACAATAGCAATCATTATTCTTGTCGGTGTTGGATTATGGTTAGCCAATGTTTTGACTCATGTAAATCCAAAGTTCAACTCACCACTTCCTAAATATAACAAAGCTGAAACTACAGAAGTAGTCGAAGAAATTGTAACAGATACTATTGTTGCAGTAGAATAAAAAAAAAATAAGAAAGAGGAATTAAATTTAATTCCTCTTTCTTATATACACAATTTAATTAAGTCCTAACATCTTATATCCCATCTCATTAAGTTGCATCGCCATTCCCATGAGGTACATCTGGTGCAAACATTCAAGATAAGATTCAACAGCGGCTTTAGTTCCAGGTTCGATATTTTGATTACGTAAAAAAGTATTGGTGATACATGCACATTCTGCAACGATATCAGTAACCTTCTTACATTTCTCCTCATCAAATTCGAGTACATCTTCAAGGATATATTCATCCATCTCATCAAAGCCTCTTTGTTTGCGGAGAGTTTCATAAATGTCGTCTTTATCGGCGTAGGATTCCCAGTCGACATCCCAATATTTGGCCAATGCCATACCTACGAACATAATCCATCCGAGAGACACCATAGGATATTCGTTATACTCTCTGACACCGTCAGGCATATAAGCTGTTAAAATGTTTTGCCATTTATCTTCAACGTCTTGGCAGATAGGGAAGCGTTCGCCAACCACACCTTCCTGACGAAGATATTGCAATAATAAAACCTTTAATTTATCACCGAAGTTTTCCATAATTATATTTTGTTTGTTATTGTTCTTTTGTTAATTCATTGAATTTGTTGGTATTTTGATGTACAACAAAAATATCTTGATGTAGTTTACAAAGTTACGAAATAATTGTAAAAAAATGTTTGAATATTAGAAATAAAATTATAAACTTTGCAATGAAAAAATGAAACAAATTACTAATCTCTCTAAAAACTTGAAATATGAAAAAAATTATCTTTTTGTTGTCTGTATTCTTTTCATGTCTGACAATTTTTAATTCATGCAACCATAATGATGATGATCCAATAGATCCAATAGATGATGAAAATATAAAAGAAATTATCAGTCCTAATTATATTCATATAGATTGGACACAGGCAAGTTTGATTTCTTATAACCATGAATTAGGCGAATATAAAATTAATTTTTCAGGTGAAGTTCCTGAAATACAAACTGGATCAATCGTGGCAATAGACCAAGATACATTGGTAAAATATGTCTTTGTAGAACAGGCCAATATTGAAGAAAATATAGTGAGCATGACAACGTCGGAAGCATATCTTACAGACATTTTTGCTAATACGACAATATCTTTGACTTCAGATAAAAACCAGGCTGATGCTGATGTATTTTTACCCACAGAAATTTTCTATCTCGATGAAAAAGGAAACAAACATAACATTGTTCTGAAAGCTGTTAACAACAATAACAGAATTACTAATACATTATGGAATTCATCAAATAATATAGATACATCGTATATTTTATCAGGCGACAACTATAAAGTTTTTATGGAGAAGCTGTTGTATAATATAGATATCGATTTTATTGTAAAAATGAATTTTGGAGAAAGAAACGTACTCAATCTAACATCTGATGGATTAGAAAGATATCAAAGCAATATGCAGAATATAGAATCTTACTTGGTCGGCAATTTTGATACCGAACAAACAATCAGATTCTCTGTAGATGGTGAATGTAGCGATGCTATAATATCAAATGAAACATTAAAAGAAAATTTCTTTGTACCGTTGAATCTAAAATTTTTCGTCCACGACGTTCCTGTTTTAATCAACATAAGTGCCGACTTGATATTAGATGCTAATTTATCTATGAATGGTTATTTAGAATCATCTGTCTATTATAGGAACATAGCAGAAGGAAAGTTAGGATTAAAATGCTTGCAAGGAGGAAGTGTTACTCCGATGAGAACTATCAATAATAATTATGATTTTACTCCTATTGATATAAAAGGAAAAGGAAATATTGATTCAAAAATGTATGTGTTTCCTAGAATGAAGATTTCACTTAATAACAAAGAAGAATCAACTTTTGATTATAAGCCATATATTTCATCAACAATTAATGGTGGATATGATGAGGATATGATTGGAATAGACAATAATGTTTCAGCATGGACTATCAACTATAAGACAATGATAGATGTAAGTAGCAGATTGAATTTAGGATTTATTGGACGAGAAACAGAGAACTACTTCACGGGTAATTTTAATTTAAGAAATAAATTATTATATACTTCACCAGAAAAGATAGTGCTTATTGAAGAAGAAGATTTGCCAATTAAAGGGCAAGGTAAAAGACTTACTTTTGAGGTGTTAGATCGTAATCATTTAACAGATTCATATATTCGCACCAATATACCTCAAATAGTTGAATTAGAAAGTTTTGGAAATTATTTTAAACAATATAAAATAGCAAAAGATGGTATTGTGTCACTTGATTTGTTTCTTTCTGACGAGGACATATTATATGCAAGATTACGTAATGCTGAAGGAAATTTAATATCTCAGGCCGTAATACGATCAAAAATAGAAGTTACCACATCTGAAGTCAGCAATATAACAACAAACAGTGCTGTATGTAGTGGTAGTTATAATAGCACTTATGAAGAAGGTGTATATGAAAAAGGTATTTGTTGGGGACTCTATCCATATTCTGCTGATGTAAACAATAACAAAATTGTAGCAAATAGTGACTCGGAAAATTTCAGTTGTACTATCACCGATTTATATAGTTATACTACATATTATGTAAGAGCTTATATTAAAACGTTCGATGATGTTATTTATGGTGAAGAAATAAGTTTTACAACAGAAAAGATAGAACATCAATCTGACGGAAATATAAATGGTTACGAATATGTTGATTTAGGGTTACCATCTGGTTTAAAATGGGCAACATGTAATGTTGGAGCTTCTTATGTTGAAGATATTGGAAATTACTATGCCTGGGGTGAGGTAGAGGAAAAGAAAAGATATAACATTGAAAACTCTATTACATTCGATAAACCTATGCCCGATATTTCTGGAAATATAATTTACGATGCTGCAACTGCAAATTGTGGAGCAACTTGGAGAATTCCAACAAAAAAAGAAATATTGGAATTAGTAACTTTTTGCGAGAGCGAATGCATAAAATGTAATGGGGTATGGGGCACTAAATTTATAGGACCTAATAAAAAATCAATATTCCTTCCTTATACTGGTTATAAGTATCAGAATAACATATATTGTCATTGGGATCAAGGTGGTTGTGGTTTTTATTGGTGTTCTACGCCATACACTGACGAAAAGTCTTGTATTATTATTACCGAATATGCACAAGATGTAATAATAAGTGATACAACAGGATATCGTCATCATGGAAAGATAATAAGAGCTGTTTCAGAATAATTGGAAACTATATCAATAATGTATGTGTAAATATGGAATACAGAGGTCAAAAAAAGATCTCTGTATTTTTTTATTTGTCTTTTCTTAACAAATATTAACATAACATTCTTACTTTCATTAACATCACGTTAAAAATTGTTAAAAACGAAACATTTCCTTTGCAAATGCTTGACAAAAGGATAATGCTTGTTGTAGTTTTGCAAGAACCAAAGTTTATGATGTTATGGCTACACTAATTAAAATTGATGGCGACTACGCCAATTGGATAAGAGATTTAAGTTTACGTTTTAGACAAAGTCAAATCAAGGCTGCTATAAGAGTCAATAGCGAAATGCTTAAGTTTTACTTTTCACTCGGTGCTGATATTGTAAACAAAAAAGCTGAAAGTCGTTGGGGCGACGGTTTCTTCAAAAATCTCAGTCGCGACCTGCAGAACGAACTGCCTGGTGTCAGAGGGTTCTCTGAAACCAATTTAAGATACTCGAAATATTTTTATCTGCTATATAATCAAACACTTACAATTTATCCCCAACTTGGGGATGAATTGGATGTCTTTAAAATTCCTTGGAGCCATCACAAATATATCATTGATAAATGCAAAAAAGACACGAACAAAGCTCTTTTCTATGTAAGGAAAACATTAGAAAACAATTGGTCAAGGAATGTTTTGCTTAACTTTTTAGATACAGATTTATACGAACGACAAGGTAAAGCCGTAAGTAACTTTAAAAGTACTTTGCCAGATGTCAATAGTGACCTTGCTCAACAACTGATAAAAGATCCTTATTGTTTTGATTTTGCCAGACTAACAGACCGTTATAATGAAAAGGAATTAAAAGATGCTCTTGTCAAAAACATTGAGATTTTCCTTATGGAATTAGGGAATGGTTTTGCTTATATGGGGAGAGAATTTCGTATTGAAGTCGGTAATAGTGAACTGTTTGCTGATGTGCTTTTCTATAATACTCATTTACATTGTTATGTCGTCATAGAGATTAAAACTAAGAAATTTGAACCATCGTTTTTAGGTCAGCTAAGTGGTTATGTATCTTGCGCCAATCATGTACTTAAAAGAGACGGTGACAATCCAACAGTAGGATTATTGATTTGCAAAGATAAAGATGACGTCATGGCTCATTATGCATTAGAAGGATACAATAATCCTCTTGGTGTTTCTGAATACGAACTGTCAAAATTATTCCCTAAGGATTTTAAAAGTACCTTGCCAAGTATAGAAGATATTGAAAAAGAACTCGGAGAAACTTTTAATCCTGAACCTTAATTCTGTTGTTTTAACAAATCTTAACACCATTTCTTAATTTTTCATGGTTTTATGTTAAAAATTGTTAAAAACAAAACATTTCCTTTGCAAACGCTTGACAAAAGGATAAGATGGCTGTAGCTTTGTATAAAAATAAAATTCCACAAAAAATCCACTTTAATAGTGGAATTTTATCAAAAAATATTATCTTTGCAAACAGAACAAATAACCAAATATGGAAATTAATTTTGAAAAAGAATATCTTAGAGAATTATATGAAGATGGTAAGACTTCGGATAAAAAACACCGATTTCAGCCTCAAATTGTAGCAAGATACCAACTTCGTATAAAATTGCTTGAAAAAGCAAGCTGTATTGAAGAGCTTTTTCCCATCAATTCGCTTCGTTATGAAGTATTGAAAGGTGACAAAGCTGGTATATCTTCTATTAGAGTGAACAACCAATACCGAATCGAGTTCACTGTGAAACAAATTTCGTGTGAAACTGTTGTTACTATCTGTAACATTTTGGAATTGTCAAACCATTATAAATAAAAGAAAATGAGCGAACATATATGTCAACGTCCGATTCATCCGGGTGAAATACTGAAAGAAGAAGTGGAATATCGTAATATCAAGCAAACCAAACTTGCTGAACAAATGGGAATTTCATACAAGATTCTCAATGACATATTGAATTGTCGCAGACCGCTCACAACACAAACTGCAATGTTGTTTGAAGCAGCTCTAGGTATCAGCGCAGGATTGCTTATGAAAATCCAACTTGAATATAATATGTTTACAGCAAAACAGGATTCTTCATTCGTACAACGGCTTGAAAGCATAAGAAAATACGCTGCAATGCTTTAATAATTATTATTTATATATAATTTGTAATAAAAAAGGAGAGGACTTTCATCCTCTCCAATTTATAATCTATTCAGACTTTAGCCCTTAGCCTTTGGTCTTTAGTCAATGAAAATCATTCCACTGGAATGTCTTTGTTAACATTCTTTGATCCTGCTAAAGCGTAGAATAACAAGAATGCGAGACCTGCTGCTACAACCCAGTAACTTACTAAGTAGTTGCCGCTTAAGTCAACAACTAGGTTTTGTACGAATGGCAAGATACCACCACCGCATACTAATGCCATGAAGATACCAGATGCTCTTTCTGTGTATTTGCCTAAGCCTTCAACAGCTAAGTTGAAGATGCCGCCCCACATAACTGATGTGCAGAGACCGCATAATACTAACAATGCTGCGTTGACTGGAACTTGTGCTAAACCGAAACCTTCTGTGCCTTTGAAAACTGGAAGGTTAACAACTGTTGATGGGTTTAAGAAGATAGCTAAAACAACGAAGAGTAAGCCGATACCTGATACTGTTGTCAACATTGCTTTTGCTGAAACCTTAGCTCCAACGGCTGCACCTAATAAACGACCTACGAGCATTAAGAACCAGTATGTTGCAGTAACTGTGCCAGCGATAGCTTCTGCACCTGTAGCAACATTCAAACCGCCGTTTTGTAACCATTTTTGCAATACGTTTGGAATACCAACTTCAACACCAACATAGATGAAGATAGCGATAGCGCCAAATACGAAGTGACGGAATGACATTGGTCCGTATTGTGATTTCTCACCTTTAGCAACTGCTTGAACAGGGTTTTCAGGAATCTTAGTCAATGAGATGACGACGAATGCTAAAGCGAAGATACCTAAAGCGATGAACATCAATGGGAATACTTGGCTGATTTTAGCGTCAACGATGCTAGGAACGAAAACACCTGTCAAGAAGATACATGCTGTACCCATCAATGAGTTGAATGAACCACCGACTTGTACGAGTTGGTTACCTCTGTTACCGCCGCCACCGAGTTTGTTCAACATTGGGTTAACAACGATGTTCAACATACACATTGAGAAACCAGCGATGAAAGCACCGAGGAGGTATATTCCGAATGCTGTGCTGCTGTCGATGAGGCCAGAGATTGTCTGAATGCCAACGCCGATGAAACCGACTGCTACAGCAGCTAAAGCTGTTTTCTTGTAACCGAGTTTTTGTAACATATTACCTGCAGGGATACCCATCACTGCGTAAGCAATAAAGTTAGCCAAAACACCTAATGTACCCATCCAGTTAGCAACGCTGAA
>JAZLEF010000067.1:0-9449 GCA_045615125.1 Bacteroidales bacterium | reverse complement strand
TCCTGTCGTGCAAAACTGGGATAAACTCAACATGAATGTCAATGCAATTAATTTTCTTTTCATTTTTAATTAACTATTATTAGAATTTAAATTATGACAATACGATATCGCAAGGCATGAAGACACACCTTGTATTTTTTTTGTTAAATAAGATTTTTGTAAATTGAATTTAGGATACAACTTTTTAGACAAATTTCTCCAAAAATGAAGTCTGCTGTCCGAAGTCTGTTGTCCGTTATCAACCGAAGGTTTTAGCCAATGGGGGGGGTAATTACATTGTATATCAAACACTTAGCTTTTAAAGCCATCTTTAAAATCTTTTCTTCTATTTGTAAATTATGCTTTGACATCAATGCTTAGTTTTGTGCTGCGAAGATAATATTTTTTTTTAACACTAAAGCTGCTGGCTTTTGAATTTTGAACTTTTTTTATGTCACCGAGACACCGAGTTGCTGAGTCAGGGTCAGAGTGCAGTGTCAGAGTCAGAGTTAAGAGTGCGAAGCACGTAACCCCTGCATTCATGACCGGAATGATATAAAAAGTGCTGAAGGCACGACAGAGGTACTTTTCTGTCGCACCTTCAGTGCTGTGTGCAATTTAAAATTGAAAACTGAAAACTGAAAGTTCCAACTAATTGCTGACTGCTGACAGCTGATAGCTGACAGCTAACTTTCAATTATTATAAGTGTGTATATTAAACTTCAAGTCTTTCTTTTTCTTGTCTTCCGGTTCGAAGATTATCGTCTTTGTCACGTTTGGAAGTACGTCGAAGAAGTTTGCAGAAAACTCACCTTGTTCGGTTGTTGAAACGAAGACATCTTTAACAAATACCTTGGAGTCAAATTCGAGGATATATTTACCATCGACGAATGTGACCTTTGGCTCAAGTTGTGTCTCGATGAAATTCATATCTTTAGGATATTTGAAGATATGGATTTTCTCGCTCAACACTGTGTCGTCTTCCATAAATATTATCCTTGCGTAACTGTCAGACTTCATCTTTTCAGTCATATTGATAGCGATGTCATTAGGGAAACGATAGCAGCTGTTGGCTTTGACATCGACCACTTCTGAGAATGCGAATATCTGATTTCCAAGCATATCTTCTACAACAATACGGATTCTTCCGTTGATGTCGTGTTGTTTATCGTTACAAATCCATAATTTGTAATTGTCGTTTCCTGCGTCATCAAGTCCTAACAATATAGGAGCATACATCTCGCTGAGTTTATAATGTAAGGCTTTTTTATTTCCGTAATAGTCTATTGATGACCATGATATTGAAGTCCATGCGTCGTTGAGTTGCCAATAGAGAGAACCCATGCTGCGAGGACGTGAGCTGCGTTGGGCAGTGATAGCGATGTCCATGCCGTAGGCTTGTGAGAGCTGGCTGAGATATACATAATCTTCAAAGTCTTTAGGTTCGCCATAATATTTAACGACATGTTCTTTAATAAGTTTCTCTCCTCTAGGATGTTTCTGGTGAGCTTGTAATACTTCATCATTGAGGTTTTCGTCAATCATTTTAAGCGTTGACATTGCTGGATATGACTGATATCCGAACTCGCTGTTGAAACGGCCAACTTTTTCTCTGTACATTTCGTATGGGAGTTCACCCCACCAAACGCCCCAATAGTGAACGTCGCCTTCAACTAAGCTAACAGCTCTGCCCCATCCGTTTTTAGGAGAACTTGGCCAATAAGGTCTCGACTTATCGTTAGTCTTTACAACATCATCCAAAAGCACTTCAAAGAGTTTGTCGTAACCGTCTTTCATCTCTTTATATTCCTCGTCGGACCATCCCATAGATTTTTGCCAGCCCCAGTTGTAATAACCTTCGCTGATTTCGTTGTTGCCGCACCATAATGCGAGTGAAGGATGATTCTTCAATCTTATGACTTGTTCTGTAGCTTCTTCTCTTACATCATCAAGATAGGCGTCGGTGTAAGGATAAGTTGAACCGATGAACATGAAGTCTTGCCATACGAGGATGCCGAGACTGTCGCAGATGTCATAGAAATAATGAGGTGGATATATGCCGCCGCCCCAGATACGCAGCATGTTCATATGAGCGTCGCCAACACATTGTTCAAGAAGTTTTTGAGTTCTTTCTTTCGACATCCATGAAGTAATCATATCTTCAGGAATATAGTTGTCACCTTTCATATATAAAAGTGTACCATTCACTTTGAGATAGAAAGCAGTTGCAATGCTGTCTGCTTCCTCAACCATCTCAATGGTACGGATACCCATTTTAATATCTTTTTCTTCAATGATATTTTCATTATCTAGCATCTTAACATTGAAGGTGTACATATTTTGTTCGCCTAACTCATTAGGATACCACAACTTAGGATTTGCGACTTCAAATGGGAATGAGAAATAGTTATTACCTTTTTTAAGTTGTACGGTATTGTCAAAAATCTTTACGTCATTTTGGAAGAGCTGTAAGGCAACATCATGTTCTTGGTCAGCTTGGATATAAGTCTCAAAACATAAATCTGCCTTGTTTTCTTCAATAGCAGAAGTGATGATTGTCGCAGAATTCATTGTGGAACGAGTCCAAGCCTTGAGATAGACAGGCTGCCATATTCCCATGTTCATATAACGAGGAGCCCAGTCCCAGCCGTTCTGATAAGCCGACTTACGCATAACAGCATATTTTTCCGGAAAACGAAGCGGATAAGTCTCAATCAAGCTATCTCTTACCTTATCAAAAGGATAAAATTTAATTTTGATATTATTACCTTTTTCCTTCAAAATATCATCCACATCGCAAGTCCATTTCTTGAACATATTATCGGCATAGAACAAATGTTTGTCGTTGAGCCATACGTCGGCGTAAGTGTCGTGACCTTCGAACACCAATTCAACAACATCTTCATTCATGATACCATTATCAGCGTGGAAGCTCATTGTATAAACCCATTCACGCTGAGGAATCCAATGCAGCTGAGGCTCAACATCGCTGTAGTATGGATGAGGTATCAATCCGTTTTCATACATATCGGCAATAATGACAGAAGGAACATCGACCTGCATATTAATATCTAAGGTGTCGGTTGTTACATTCCAGGAGTCATTCAAATTCTGAATCAAGGGATTACTATGTTTTTCAGCACAAGAAAGCAGCGTCAGGAGAGCTGCAACAAAAAGTAAATTACGGATCTTCATCTGGATTGTTTTTATACTATTTTTCAGTTTGTAAAATTAAAATAAAAATGTGTAACAGCAATCTGTTACACATCATTTTTAACTATTTTTAACAATATTTAACATTTCCTTAATAAGTGATGGAGACGACACTTTCCAGCACATAGCTGCGCCAGTGTTGTCAACTTTTTCAGGATAAAGATTTTGGCAATAATTATCGACATCTACAGTCAATGAAGCGTGGCAGTTTGAGACTCCAGTCTCGTTGATAATCTTCATAACATTATTAACATTTACGCCACCGCCAGCCATGATTTTAATCTTATCGCCATATTGCTGCTGCATCTTTGCAATCATTTCAATACCATCGACAGCTTTTGGCTTGCAACCAGAGGTAAGCACTTTATCGAAACCTAAGTCAACAAGTATTTGCAATGCTTCAAGAGGATTGTTACAAGCATCGATAGCGCGGTGGAAAGTGAATTTCATACCTTCGCCAGCTTTCATCATAGCCTTGATTTTTGGCACGTCTAAGTCACCGTTTTCTGTCAAAGCACCGATAACAACACCTTCATAGCCAAGTTCTTTAATCAAAGCGATGTCGATGCACATCATTTCGAGTTCTGCGTCATTATAAATATAATTGCCTGAACGTGGACGGATGAGGACTCTTACCGGAATTTTCATATCGGCTGCAACTTTCTTCAAAGTGCCGTATGAAGGTGTTACACCACCAACTTCCAAAGATTCACATAATTCAGTGCAGTGTGCTCCATTTTCTTGAGCATTAATCACTGATTGATAACCATTTGTACAAATTTCTATTCTTATCATCGTTGTTATTTTTGGTCATTATTTTATATAGCAAAAGTAATATATTTTTTTCTAATTATAATTCCATAACTAAAAAAACTTGTTGCCCTAGCGTCTTGTAGTCTTGTAGTCTTTTTGTATCTTTGCAAAAAATAAAAAGCGAGATGATTTATCCTAAAGATTTTGAAAATAAGATTGGTTTTGTATCTATTAAAAACAGACTTGGTGAATTGTGCATCAGTGATATGGGAAAGGAATTCGTGGAGAAGATGCGATTCAGTTCCGACATCGACAGAATCAGGACACGTCTCTCGCAGATTGAAGACTTCCTATCGCTTTTACAGAACGGTGTCCCTTTCCCCGTACGCGACTACAATGACTTACGCGACGACTTCAGACACCTGAGCATCGAAGGCACCGTCATCAGCATTGAAAGTCTTTTTGAATTAAAGCCTACTCTAACAGCCTTGTCATACGTATTAAACTTCTTTAAGTCAGAATCATCCGACAAAGTAAAATCTCTGAAGGCATTGACTGAAGGCATTGAAATAGACAGACACGTCTTCTCAGAGATAACACGTCTCATCGACGACAAAGGAGAAATGCCAGACAGTGCTTCTCCCGAACTCGCAGAGATACGCCGCGAGATAAGAAAGAAACAAAGCTCCATCGAACGCAGAATGCGTAAGATTCTCACCGATGCCAAGACAGCAGGCTGGACCGACAGCAGCGCGGAACTCACCATACGCGACGGACGTCCCGTGATTCCAGTGAAAGCCGCCGACAAAAGAGCTCTGAGAGGCTTCATCCACGATGAGTCTGCAACAGGCCAAACAGTATATATCGAACCTGCTGAAATATTCGACACCAACAACGAAATCAGAGAACTGGAATACGCAGAACGCCGCGAGATTAACAAGATACTCCTCGCATTCACAAGACTGCTACGTCCTGAGATTCCTAACTTACTCAAAGCATGGAACCTCCTAGGTCTCCTCGATTTTATTAGAGCCAAAGCAATTTTATCCAACGAATACAAATGCGTCATTCCTGAAATAATAGATGAACCGACGTTCCTCTGGCGTCAGGCTCGTCATCCTCTCTTGGAACAGAAACTGAAATCGCAGGACAAGCACATCACTCCTTTGGATTTAAGTCTCGACAAAGACAACAGGATACTCGTCATCTCCGGTCCTAACGCCGGCGGTAAGTCTGTATGCCTTAAAACCATCGGTCTAGTTCAATATATGCTTCAATGCGGACCCGCCGTACCAATGGAGATTGACCCAAAATGCGGAATCTTCCACGATATGTTCATCGACATCGGCGACTCTCAATCTCTCGAAAACGACTTAAGTACTTATAGCTCACATCTTCTCAATATGAAAGAGTTGCTGAGTCACGCCAACAAACGCACCTTGTTTTTAATCGACGAATTCGGCACAGGTACTGAGCCACAACTCGGCGGTGCGATAGCTGAAGCAATCTTATTGAAACTTAACGAGAAGAAATCTTTTGGCGTTGTAACGACACACTATGCCAATTTGAAGTTATTAGCCGACAATCATCAAGGCATCGTCAATGGCGCGATGTTGTTCGACACTAGATTTTTACAGCCTCTCTACGTGATGATGACAGGAAAACCTGGCAGTTCGTTCGCATTCGAAATCGCAAAGAAAATAGGTTTCCCTCAAGAGATACTCGATGACGCAGCTGAGATTGGAGGCAAGGAACATCTCAACTTCGACCAACAGCTTCAACAACTTGAGATTGAAAAAAAAGAAATAAGAAAAAAAGAATACGAACTGAAAGTAGCCGACAACCTTCTTAATGAGGTCGTCACAAAATACAAGAACCTTCTCAGCGATTTAGAGAAGAAGAAAAACACACTTCTCAAAGAAGCCAACAAAGAAGCGCAGTCGCTCATCGACAAGGCCAACGCCAAGATTGAACGTACCATCCGAGAGATAAAAGAAGCTCAGGCTGAGAAAGAACGTACTAAAGAACTGCGTCAAGATTTGAAAGGAATGAAACAGCAGCTCGAAGAAGACGCCAAGGTCATTTCCAAAAATCTTAAGATTGAAGAGAAAGAGAAGAAAGACGAACAAGATCTTCAAGTCGGCAATATGGTTCGTATCAACGAGATGGAAATCGTTGGCGAAATCGTAGCCATCAGCGACACCGACCTCACCATCGAATTCGGCAGCGTGAGACTCAGAACTACTGCTGATAAAGTTGTCAAGATTAGCAAGAAAGAAGCTAAGAAATCCATCAGCAACCCGACATATCTCCGCAAGGCAATTATGGATGACATCAACGAAAAAGCAGCCAACTTCAACCTCACCTTAGACGTGAGAGGAATGCGCGGCGAAGAAGCCTTAGAAGCTGTTGCCAAATATATAGACGACGCTTCATTATTAAGCATCAAGAATATAAGCATCTTACACGGAAAAGGCAACGGCATTTTAAGACAACTAATACGCCAGCAACTCAGCAAGATGTCATGCGTGCAACAGATGCAAGACGCAAGTCTCGAGACTGGAGGCCACGGAATCACCAGAGTGACGTTGAAATAAATTTTACTTTTTTTCTTAGCATAAAAAAAGATTCGGCACTTCTACAAGTTCAGTGACCGAATCTTTTTTCTTTACTAAAAACCTTAGACTTTAACTCAAAAAGCCAGAGCTTTCTTAATATCTTCTACTGCATCGAGTTTTTCCCAAGCGTAGAATTCTACATTCTTGTAGATTTTGCCGTCTTCTTTGAAGGTGTCTTTATCTTCATAGAACACTTCAACTTTTCCCATTCTGCAGTCGCGGCCGAAGTGACCGTATGATGCTGTTGGTTCGAAGATAGGGTTCTTCAAGCCGAATCTCTTGACGATAGAATAAGGACGAAGGTCGAAGATGCCTTTTAATCTTTCTGCCATTTCAGCATCGCTCATCTTCTTGCCGTTAGCGTCTTTAACGTGAGCTGTACCGTTTGTATTGATATAGAAACCTACAGGCTGTGCAACGCCGATAGCGTAAGCTATCTGAACGAGAGCTTCATCGCATGCGCCAGAAGCCACGAGGTTCTTAGCGATATGACGTGCTGCGTAAGCTGCTGAACGGTCAACCTTTGAAGAGTCTTTACCGGAGAATGCGCCGCCGCCGTGAGCACCGCGGCCGCCGTATGTATCAACGATGATTTTTCTTCCTGTGAGACCTGTGTCGCCATGAGGGCCGCCGATAACGAACTTGCCTGTTGGGTTGACGAACAACTTCATGTCAGGTTTGAAAAGAAGTTTAACACGTTGTGGCAAGAGTTTCTTCACTCTTGGAAGGAGTATTGTTCTTACGTCATGTTCGATAGTGCGAATCATAGCTTCGTCATCATCGAGGAACTCGTCGTGTTGAGTTGAGATGACGATAGTGTCTATGCGAAGAGGTTTCCAATTTGGTCCGTATTCAACTGTCACTTGTGATTTAGCGTCAGGACGGAGATATTTCATCTTCTTGCCTTCACGACGAATCTGTGAGAGTTCGTGCAATAAGATGTGTGACAATTCTATTGTAAGAGGCATATAAGAATCAGTTTCTTTACAAGCGAAACCGAACATCATACCTTGGTCGCCAGCACCTTGTTCTTCTTCTACATTACGTTCAACGCCACGGTTGATGTCTTGTGACTGTTCGTGAATTGCAGAGATGATGCCGCATGATTTGCCGTCAAATTGATATTCAGCCTTGTTATATCCTATATGTTCGATGACACGACGGGCTGTTTTTTGAATATCAACATAACCATCAGATTTTACTTCACCTGCGATGACGGCGAGACCTGTTGTCACCATAGTTTCGCAAGCTACTTTTGATTCAGGATCTTGACGAAGCATTTCGTCTAAGACAGCGTCAGAAATTTGATCAGCCACTTTATCAGGATGACCTTCAGAGACTGATTCAGATGTGAAATAGTAACCCATACAAATTAATTTAATTTTGTTTTAAATAAATAAATTTGCGGACAGTTTGAGATTGTAAAATGATAGGAAAAAAACATTGTTTTAGCATTTTTTTCTTGTGGTTGCAATCAATCAAATCTTTCCACGTTTTTGAGGGTGCAAAGATACGATAGTTTTTTCAAATCTGCATGCATTTTTTATAGAAAAATATTATTTTTGCAAAAAATAAAAACTTCTATGTCGGTAATAGTTCAAAACGTAACGAAGCAATACGATACACAGTTGGCACTCAATGATGTATCACTAACAATAGGTAAAGGAGAAATCGTTGGATTGCTAGGTCCTAACGGAGCAGGAAAGTCCACATTAATGAAGATTATCACCTGTTTTATCCCTCCTACCAAAGGAACAGTTAGCGTTGAAGGATACGACATTTGGGAACAGTCGATGGAAGTTCGCAGACTTGTCGGCTACCTGCCAGAACACAATCCACTATATTTAGATATGTATGTCAAGGAATATTTAGGATTTGTTGGCGGCATTCATCATCTCAAAGGACAGGAATTAAACAAACGCATTGATGAGATGATAGAGATGACAGGTTTGGGCGTTGAGATGCACAAGAAGATTGGAGCATTGTCGAAAGGATATAGACAACGTGTCGGTCTGGCACAAGCTATGATTCACAACCCATCCGTATTAATTCTTGACGAACCTACATCAGGTCTCGACCCTAACCAACTAGTCGACATAAGAAACCTCATCAGAGATTTAGGCGAAGAAAAGACCGTTTTGTTATCGACACACATCATGCAAGAAGTCGAAGCACTTTGCGACAGGGTTATTATTATTAATAAAGGTGTAGTTGTTGCGAACGACAATATTGAGAATCTCACAAAAGAATCTGACAATGTCTTGGTAGTAGAATTTGACAGCAAAGTCACGATAGAAATGTTGAGAAACATATTAGGTTTGAAGCAAGCCAAAGCGATACGAGAGAACCAATGGATTTTAGAATCGAAGGCAGATTTAGACATCAGACAAGATCTGATGAGATGGGCTCTCAACAACAACATTATTATAAAGAGCATGCAGAGAGAAGAGACCAGCATTGAAGAATGCTTCCAGAGACTGACGAAGTAAAGTGTAGAGTTTAGAGTAGATGAAAGTATAGTAATTACAGGTTGAAAGAGTATTGGAATAAAAATAATTTTCATAAACCAAATACTCTAAACTTTTTTTTCACAATGTATTGTTTTATAAGAAAAAAAGTTTTAATTTTGCACCCGTTTTATACAGGTAGAAAACAAATGTTGAATTAACAGCATAAATTATTATTAATCAAATGGATACATTAAGTTACAAAACAGTTAGTGTCAACAAGGAAAACGCCAACAAGAAATGGTACATCGTTGACGCTGAGGGCCAAATTCTGGGTAGATTAGCTTCAGAAGTAGCACAGGTCCTAAGAGGTAAGAGGAAGACATGCTTTACTCCCCACAGTGATTGTGGCGACAATGTCATAATTATCAATGCCGAG
>JAZLEF010000066.1:0-7671 GCA_045615125.1 Bacteroidales bacterium | reverse complement strand
TGCCGAATTCATCGCTGATAGATCTAAAGGAACGGCCTTCCTTAAGCATCACCATGTATTTGAGTAATGCTTCTCGATCATGTTTTTTACGCATAATAAAACCCCAAAAGTTTTTTGTCCAAACTTTTGGGGTCACTTCATGTTTGTTTATGACGGCAAACATTGGAGCGTCTCTATTTCAAGAAAAAACTTTTGCCCTTAGCCTTTAGTCCTTAGTCCTTAGTCCTTAGCCTTTAGTCTTTAGCCTTTAGTCTTTAGTCATTAAAATACCTCGTAGCTCTTAAGCTCTATCAAGGTGGCGTTCATCTCGTATTCTGCGGAATATAACTCAATCATAGCGTTTTGGTAATATTCCACTTCTTCGATGTAGTTTACAATATTCATCTCTCCCGACTCAAAGGCTTTCAAAAGCAATGCCTGGCTGTCGAATTCCTTCAAGGAAACAGAAAGAACTCCAATGTTTTCTTGTAATGCCTTAGCCTTGGCGAAGAGACTGCTGAGGTAGTTGTATGTAACAGCCTTCTCGTTCATGAGTAATGTCTCAGCAGCTTCTGCATGTAACTTGGCACTCTTCACTGTGCCTTTGTTGTGCCATAATGGAAGAGCCAATCCTATCGATGGGCCATGCTCGCCTTCGTTGTGACCATGTGCTATCTCTGCACCATAACCGATGCTGAACTTAGGTAACCACTCAGCTTTGCTCAACTTGACCTTCTGTTGGTCGATGGCAAGCTGCTGACGCATCTGTTCAAAGATAGGATTCTTCTGTTCTATGCTAGCATACCATTCGTCGAAGTTGTCTGGCAATACCACCATATCATAATCTTCATATTGGAAATCTATGTCATTGCCACCATTCATGGTCTTAAGGCTTGCCATAAGATTGTTATAATTTATCACCTCCAAATCATAGTTGTTCTTGGCGTTGGCAAGATTCATCTTTGATTTGTTATAATCTAAAATACCAATCTCACCCACTTCCATCATCTTTTGATATGCGTTGGCGATTCTGACAGCGTTGTCGTAGTTCTGTTTATAAAGGACAAGTTTCATCTTACTGAAGACAAGTTCTGTGCAGATAGCTTGAGCCTCTGTGAGTACGGAACGTCTGTCAATCTCATATTGAATGTCGATGATGTTAGCCGACATCTTTCTTATCTTGTTTTGATGAGAATAGACTGTTGGGAAGTCAAACTCTTGTGAGATACCAATCTCTATCTTGTCGCTCTCTTCGCCGTAGCCGAACTTATAACCAGCTTCAATCTCAGGGTTCTCTACGAGAGCATGAGCACTGTTCTCGGCTTTGCTGGCTTCCATCTGTTTGTGATGAGCAGCGAGTACTGTGCTATTAGATTCTATGGTGTTTAATATATTCTGATATGCATATTGTGCAAAAACTGTGTTGATGCTCAATACAAATAATAATGTCAATAAACTCTTTTTCATGGCTTAGTCATTGTTTTTTGATGAATGTTTTTTAGCATGAATCATTTCATAAACGATAGGGATGACATACATATTCAATAATGATGATGTCAAGAGACCGCCGAGTACCACGACTGCCATAGGACTTTGAATCTCGTTGCCTGACTGGTTGCCGTTGATGACCATAGGGATGAGAGCCAAAGCTGATGTCAAGGCTGTCATGAGGATAGGGTTGAGACGGTCTTTAGATCCATCTACTATAGACTGACGTAATGAGACGCCGATGCCTTCTCCATGTTGATAGCGTGAAATCAGCAAGATGCCGTTACGTGTGGCGATGCCGAACAAGGTGATGAAACCGATGATGGCAGGGATGCTGATAGTGTTGGATGTGATGAATATAGCGATGACGCCACCTATCAATGCCAAAGGAAGATTTAACAAAACGATGGCCGACAGTGTGATGTCTTTAAATTCACCGAATAAGAGGAGGAATATCACGAAGATAGCTATGATGGTCATGATGACGAGTGTTCTCGATGCTTTCTTCGCGCTTTGGAACTGACCGCCGTATTCTACTAAATAGTTTTCAGGAATATTGACATTGTTGTTTACTCTTTCTTCAATCTCATTGACGATACTTACGACGTCGCGGCCTGCTGTGTTGGCAGAGATGACAATCTTACGTTGAACGTTCTCGCGGCTGATGCTGTTAGGACCGCCTACTGAAACGATTTCTGCTACTTCTTCAAGAGGAACCATAGTGCCTTCTGAGTTGATGATCATTGCCGATTTGATGCCTTCTATGCTTTCAGTGTAGTTTTTGTTGAGACGTAAGACGAGGTCGAAGCTACGTTGTCCTTCATAAACTTCTGACACTTTCTCGCCTGAGAATGCGAGGTCGATGTAATGGTTGAACTCTTCCATAGTGATTCTATGACGAGCCAGCATCTCACGGTTGGCGCGTATCTGAAGTTCTGGTGTCTCTGTCTGTTGCTCGACGCTGACGTCAACGAGACCTTCGATGCCTTCAATCTCAGCCTTGATATTGTTGGCAGTCATAAATAACTGTGTCAAGTCAGGACCGAAAATCTTGATAGCGATAGATGCTCTTGTACCAGTGAGCATGTGGTCGATGCGGTGACCGAGAGGCTGGCCTACGGTAGAAGCGATTCCTGGGATAGAAGCTAATTTCTCGCGGACCTCGGTGAGGAACTCTTCTTGTGAACGGTCTTTCAAATCGAAGTTGACATCTATTTCTGCGCCGTTGGTCGATTGTGAGTGTTCGTCGAGTTCGCCGCGGCCTGTACGTCTGGCTGTCGATGTCACTTCAGGAATGGAGAGTAACTCCTTCTCGATGATCTTGCCGAGATTGTTGTTTTCAAATAAAGAAACACCAGGTTTACATACTGCTGAAATTGTCAATGAGCCTTCGTTGAAGTCTGGCAAGAAACTTTGTCCCATATTGAAGAACAAACCTAAAGCGATAAGCAATACGACTATTGTTCCTCCTAAGATGGATTTCTTATGTGATAAAGCCCATTCTAAAGAACGACCGTAAACACTTTGAAGGTTCTTTGCTAACCAGTTTTCTTTCTCTTGTTTTGTGAGATATTTGTCTGATGTGAGCATCATTCTACAAAGCAATGGAGTGATGGTGAGAGCTGTCACGAGCGACATCAGCGAAGCGATGATATAAGCGATGCCGAGTGGCTTCAACATTCTACCTTCCATTCCTGAGAGAAAGAAGATAGGAGTGAATGCTACGATAGTAATCAAGGTTGCGTTTAAGATAGATGTACGTATTTCGCATGAACCGTTGAAAACGATGTTGAATGTTGAGTCGCGTTGTTCTTTTGGTTTTAGATGATTTTGTCTTAAACGTTTGTAAACGTTTTCCACGTCGATGATTGCGTCGTCTACCAAAGAGCCGATAGCGATACACATACCGCCTAATGTCATGGTGTTGATGTTCATTCCGAGGAGATGCATCACGATGAAGCTGCCAAGGAGTGAGAGTGGGATGGCGATGACAGAGATGACAGTTGTTCTGAAACTTCCTAAGAAAAGAAGTAAGATGACGATAACCAAGACAGCACCTTCAACCAAAGCACGTGCTACGTTGCTGACGGATGCTTCGATGAAGTCGGCTTGACGGAAAATCTTGGTGTCCATCTTCACGTCAGCAGGAAGTGACTTATGTATCTCTCTGAGGTTTCTTTCTATATTTTTTGTTACTTCTAAAGTGTTGATGTTAGGTTGTTTTGATATTGAGAGAATGATGGCGTCTTCCGCGTTGAGTGATGCGTAACCCATCTTTACCGCGCTGCCGAGTTTCACCTCTGCCACATCAGAAACGAATACTGGTTTGTCGTTGATAGTCTTGATATATGTCTTGCCGAGTTCCTCGAGGTCTGTTGTTCTTCCCATGCCTCTGAGCGCATATTCATTGCCGAAGTCACGGATGACGCCGCCAACTGAATTGACACACATGCTTTGGCATATCTCAGCCATCTCATGCATGGTGATGTCGTAATGAGCCATCTTGACAGGGTCGACGAGTACTTGATATTGCTTGAGGTCGCCACCGATGATAGTCACCTGAGAGACACCGCCTGTTGAAAGGATAGCAGGTTTTACTACCCATTCAGCCATGGTTCTTAAATCCATCATGGATGTGGTGTCGGCTTGGAGACCAACGAATAGGATTTCACCCATCACACTCGACTGTGGTGCGAGTACTGGTGTGACACCATCAGGCAGTGCTTCTTCAAGTGTCACCATTTTCTCACTGACAATCTGACGAGCGAGATAAACATCCATACCCCAGTCGAATTCAATCCATACGAAAGAATAACCCATCATGGATGCGGAACGCACACGGCGTACGTTGGTAGCACCGTTCATAGCTGTCTCGATAGGGAAGGTGACGAGACGTTCTACTTCCTCAGCAGCCATACGATGAGCGTCGGTCATGACGACAACGGTCGGTGCTGTGAGGTCAGGAAATACGTCGATGTCCATCTGACGCATTGAGGTGTAACCACCTATGATTAACAAAACTGCTCCTACGAGTATGAACAATTTGTTTTCTAATGAAAACTTGATGATTTTATTTAACATAGACACCTCCTTGTATTAATGAACGTGACCTGCATGTGGATCTAATGCTGCTGAGCCTTGTGCCAATTTAACGTTGACAGCACCTTTGCTTACTACAATATCACCTGCTTCTACGCCTTTGAGAATTTGTGTCTTGTATCCATCGGTGACGCCTTTGGTGATGATACGTTTCTCGAAAGAGTCAACGCATGTCTTTACAAATACACAGTAAATGCCCATTTCTTCAACGATGGCAGTGTTTGGTAACATAATACCCATCTTGTCGCTTTCTGCTGTGATGAACATCTCAACGAAAGAGCCAGGTATGATGCTGCCGTTGTTCTTGATTTCAAATGTTACAGGGATAAGTGGATTGTTGATGTCGGTTGTCTTGCCGTATGATAAGACACGTCCTGATAAGTCTTCTAATGAATAAACTTGTCCGTCGTTTAAAGTCTTGATATTAGCTGTCTTAATATCTTTCAAGACTGGATAATATTTTGATTGTAAGTCGGCACGTACATAAAGTCTGTCGTTTTGTGCCAATGTCATGATAGGCTGACCAGCCTCGACGTATGAGTTGTTAGGAACCAAGATGTTGTTGATAGAACCTGTGATAGAAGCTCTGTGGAGAGTCTTGCCATTAGGGAAGTTCTGGTTCATATTGTCGTAATGTTTCTTGGCTTTGAGATATTCTGTCTTGGCGTCGAGCAATTCACTCTCAGAAATGATCTTGTCTTCAGCGAGTGCTTGTTTACGTTCGTATTCTGATTTGGCTTTTTGATATTCAGCTTCAATCTCTTCACGACGTGTTGAGAGATTGTCGTCAGCCATTGTCTCATTGTCAATGCTGAATAATGTTTGACCTGCTTTAACTTCAAGACCTTGTACGATGTCCTTGCTTTCGAAAGATATGATACCGCTTGTTGTTGCTGTCAAAATCTTTTCACCTTCTTGTGATGGCACTACTTGAGCTGATGTTCTGATGATTTGATAGAGAGGTTCTGCAACTACTTCAACGACTTCGAAGTCGATCTTGTTTTGTTGTTCTACTGAGAAAGTGATAGCGTCGTCACCATGATCATGGCTGTGAGCATCATGATTGTGACTATGACCATGACTGCTGTGGTCGTGGTTGTGATCAGAATGATCGTGATTATGGTTGCATGATGCAGAATGCTGATGTTCGTGGTCATGATTATGATCGTGGTTATGATCATGATTGTGGTCGTGACCGTGGCTGCAACTTTCTGAATGTTGATGATCGTGATTGTGGCTATGAGCTGATTGTTGTTTGTTATTTGTGCATGAAATTAATCCAATGATTAATGCTGCAACTAAAAATATTCTTTTCATTTTTGTTGATTTAAATTTCCGTTAATAGATATGATTTAAGACGCATCGAGATGCGTTTGTCTGAATTTCTGATTTATAACTTCTAATTATAATTGAACTGGAGGAGCTCTTAGTCCAAAAATTGTATTGAGGTGAGGATTGTGATAAATGAGATGAATGAAATCTCGTCGAAATTCTATTCCTTTACTAAGAATATTTTCTATGGAAATATTTACAAAATGGATGAGATAATAGCTGAAAGATAACACATTGGTGTCGAGATATTGCTTCACTTCGTGATTGTCTTTTGGAGTGAAGAAATCATCTATTATGCAATCCGATTCGTTGCAGTCGTTGGTGTTATTGTGATTTGGAGTATTATGTGAGTCGCAGCATTTATGTTCAATGTTATTTTTTTTATTGTTCAATTTGCTGAGACATACTTCATTATTATGATGATGGTGCGGAACTACAGCATGAAGCAGAAGAATCATGCAAGCTGAAAAGAGACATAATTTCTTAATTATATTCATAATTATCCGCAATCAAATACATATAGAAAATGAGTTTGCAAAGTTAGTAAAAAAAATGAAACCTAAGCCATTTGTTTTTAAGTTGATAATAAATGTAGTTGCAGTTTGATTTTATTACATTTTAATGTTTTCAAATTTCTCATTTTTTTATAAATTTGTGAGTTTAAAAATTTGAAATTATGAAAAGTATAGATAATAGAATTACACGTTTGTTTGGAATTAAATATCCAATTATTTCTGGAGGTATGGTTTGGTGCAGTGGAGCGAAGTTAGCAGCTGCTGTAAGTAATGCCGGAGGCCTTGGCCTCATCGGGGCAGGCTCGCTCAAACCTGATTTGTTGCGCGAACATATCATAAAATGTAGAGAGCTAACAAAAGAACCTTTTGGCGTTAACGTGCCACTGATGTCGCCATATTCTAAAGACCAGATAGAAGTTATCATAGAAGAAAAAGTCCCTATCGTATTTACTTCGGCAGGAAATCCTCAACTGTGGACGGAGACTTTGCACCAACATGGTATCAAGGTGGCTCATGTTGTCTCGAGTTCTAAGTTCGCCCTTAAAGCACAGCAGGCAGGTGTTGATGCTGTGGTTGCTGAAGGCTTCGAGGCAGGCGGACATAACGGACGCGAGGAGACAACCACAATGGTGCTTGTTCCTGCTGTGAAAAAAGTACTCGACATTCCTCTCATTGCGGCAGGCGGTATCGCAACAGGTGCTGCCATGTTAGCAAGTTTCGCCTTGGGAGCAGAGGGTGTTCAAGTCGGAAGTCGTTTCGCCATCAGCGTTGAAAGTAGCGCGAGTCCTGAGTTTAAGGATTTATGTACAAGGCTTAACGAAGGCGACACCATGCTTTCCCTCAAGAAGATTAGCCCTACAAGATTGATAAAAAATAAATTCTTTGAACAAGTAGACGCTGCAGAACAAGCTGGTGCATCAAAGGAAGAACTGCAGGAAATTCTTGGTCGTGGCAAGGCGCAACAAGGTATTTTCTTTGGTGATATAGAAAACGGTGAACTCGAAATAGGTCAGGTCTGCTCTCTTTTCAGAGAGATACCTACTGTCAAAGAAATCGTTGATACTATGATCTCTGAGTTTGAAGAGGGATTAAAGGGACTTGAGGGATTAAAGTGATAGAGAAAATAATTATCTTTGCAAAAAAATAAAAATACATAATAAAACTATGAAAGAAGTACGCGTACGTTTCGCTCCAAGTCCAACAGGTCCGCTTCATATCGGCGGCGTCAGGACTGCATTATATAACTACCTTTTCGCTA
>JAZLEF010000065.1:0-17304 GCA_045615125.1 Bacteroidales bacterium | reverse complement strand
TCATGTGGACTAAACAAACAAGTCACAATATATGCAGACATTGACGGGGTCGGCAAAGATCTCAAAAGCAATCAAGCAGCAACAATGCTTACCGATAATGCCCATGAGATAAGAGGTGCCATAATAATTGCAATGGAAGACTGTGAACACAACATTTTCCCATTTGATACAGATGAAGATATAGAAGAAGTCTTTGACGTCACCTTCGACTTAACCGACGGATGCCTAATCCGAGACTATGGTCAGGAAGACGGAAGATATGACGCTTGGTGCTGATTCATAATTATTACAACTTTTTCCCCATTCATTTGTTTCATAATAAACTTTACATTATGAAACATATTCTTTTTATTGTCGGTTCTTTTCGTAAAGAATCGTTCAACAGACAACTTGCTAAGATAGCCGAAGATTTTCTCAATGACAGATACGAGATTACTTACCTCGACTTCAACGACATTCCTTATATGAATCAGGATTGGGAAAGTCAACAAGACCACATGACAACAAGTCAACAAGCTGTTTTTAGAGTTAGGCAGGAGATTCTTAGAGCCGACGGCATCTGGATTTTCACTCCTGAATATAACCAAAGTTATCCTGGTTTGTTGAAGAATCTCTTCGACTGGTTATCACGTCCTATGGATGTATCCAATTTCACCAATCCAACAGCGGTACAAGGCAAGAAAGTCACGGCGAGTGGAGCTGGCGGAAAAAACAAGACCGCATTCTGCCGCGCCAAACTTAACGAGCTGTTGGAATATATAAAAATGGATGTGATGAAAGAGCCTCAGACAGGCATCGCTCTCGGCATGGAGGCATGGGTAAAAGGTGAATTCAAACTGACAGAAGAACAGCTCAATGAATTAAAAGAACAAGCAGATAAATTTGCCGAGTTTGTTGGATAAAGTTTTTTCGTATTTTTGTTTGTTGATATAAACAAATAAACACTATGAAACAAACTAAGATAGTAGCTTCCATAAGCGACCTCCGATGTGAGGTTGACTTTTTACGAGAATTATACAGATCTGGCGTCAACGTCATGAGAATCAACACTGCTCATGCCACTCCAGAAGGAATAAAAAAAGTCATTAATAATATAAGAGAAGTCTCCAACTATATCGCAATCCTGATTGACACCAAAGGTCCTGAAATCAGGACGACAGCTGTTGAGGAACATATCCATTTTAAAACTGGCGACAAAGTGATGATATGCGGCAATCCATCTGAGATGACGACGCACGAATGTATCAATGTCACATATCAAAATTTCGCTAAGGACTTAAATATTGGAGATGATGTGCTCATCAACGACGGCGAACTCGCAATGAAAATCGTAGAGAAGAACGACAATACACTTCATGCTATCGTTCAGAACGATGCTCGTCTAGGTTCAAGAAAAAGCGTTAACGTCCCAGGCATTCACATCGACCTTCCCGCATTGACAGAAAAAGACAAAGCCAATATAAGACTAGCGGTTGAAGAAGGCATCGACTTCATAGCCCATTCTTTTGTAAGAAGCAAAGAAGACGTGAAGGCTGTCCAAGACATCCTTGATGAATACAACAGCGACATCAAGATAATCTCAAAGATAGAGAACCAAGAAGGCGTTGACAACATAGATGAAATCATAGAAGTCTCATACGGCATCATGATTGCCCGCGGCGACCTCGGCATAGAAGTGCCAATAGAACATATCCCTGGCATACAACGTCGGATAATCAGAAAATGCGTCATCGCCAACAAGCCCGTCATCGTGGCAACACAGATGCTTCATACTATGATAACGAATCCTCGTCCAACACGTGCCGAGGTGACAGACATCGCAAATGCCATTTATTATCGTACCGACGCTCTCATGCTCAGCGGCGAGACTGCCTCTGGAAAATATCCTATCGAATCGGTTAAAATCATGGCATCCATAGCAGAACAAGCCGAGAAAGACAAACTGCGTGAAAACGACATCGAGATACCATTACGCGAAAACAGTGTAACAGAGTTCCTCGCAAAAAACGCCATCAAAGCAACAGAACAGCTAGGAGCAAAAGGAATTATCACAGACTCCAACACTGGAAAAACAGCACGCATCCTCTCATCTTACCGAGGACCTAATCCGGTAGTAGCTTTGTGTTATAAAGAAAAAACCATGAGACAACTTGCGCTAAGTTACGGCATAATACCTATTTATCAACAAGACAAGAAAGAATTGCACGAACAATATACAGCAGCTTTAGAAATGCTTCTTCAAAAAGGATTTGTCAATATGGAAGATAAAATCGCTTATCTTGGTGGCAGCTTCGGAGAAAAGAAAGGCACAACATTTCTAGAAATCAATAATGTTAAAGATGTGATTGGAACTTTCAGCTTTGAACTTTGAGCCGAACATTAATCATGAATTATGTACTAGAATTATAAAAACATGGATAAAAAAGAATTAAGAGCACATATTAAAACATTAAAGAAACAACATTCCAAAGAACAGCTTCTCGAACAATCCAAGCTGATTCTTAACAAATTAGAGAACAACAAATCTTTCATCGATGCTAAAATCGTCATGCTATACAGCTCACTTCCTGATGAAGTAAACACACACGATTTTCTTGAAAGATGGCGTAACGAAAAGAGAATCATACTTCCTACCGTCGTGGGCGACGACATCATTCCTGTTGAATTAAAGAAAGACACCGACTTTGCTGTCGGCGATTTCAATATCTTAGAACCTCAGAACGAAGAATATAAAGGCGATTATGACTTAATCGTGGTACCAGGAGTCGCTTTCGATAGAAACGGCAATCGCATAGGAAGAGGCAAAGGATACTACGACAGATTCCTCTGCAAGCATTTAGAAGTCAACCGTATCGGAATATGTTTCGACTTTCAGCTCGTCGATGAAGTCCCAACAGAAGACAACGACATCAGAATGAATGAGATAATTTCATTATAAGACTAAAGTCTAAAGTCTAATGACTAAGGGTACTATCCTATCCCATTAGTCTTTAGTCTTTAGACTTTTGCCATTAGTCATTAGCCGACAAAAAACCAAAGCTCCATCTCTGACCTTTAAAAGTCTTTGGAATATATAATTCTATTTTATTATTACCTTCTTTAAGATTTATTGTCACAGGCTCACGCATCCAATAGAATTGTTCATCGGTATAAGGCAGCTCTTCCTCTGGACGGTGCCATGTGTTATAATGGAATTTATATTTCTCAGGTTCGTTCCACTTCTGTGTAGGAAAGATTTCCTCACCATTGACCAACAATCTTCCATTATTTTCCCATCTACCTTGAGGTCCGATACCGCCTGAGATTCTGTTAGAACGAGCGGCAGCCTCAAATCCAACCCAAGCATCAATCGTTTTATCCTCATCGGAATATATTTCAGTGACAGCCCATGCCGCAACAGTGTCATTTATACTGATATTATTAGCTCTACATAAATCATCAACATCGACTGCTCCGCCTCTAGCTTCTAATTTAATGGTGTCGGCTATTACTATATTCCATAAAGTATTGGCGTTAGGAGCCCAGCGCACATCATGATTTTCGAGCACATTATCTTTATGATAAACCATCTTATCTTCAAAAGCCACGAGTTCCTCTTGAGTACCTTCGCCACCATTCCAAAAACGTTCAGCATAGACCATCATACCGTTAATCATCCCGTTATGAAGAGCGATACGAGTCTTGTCGTCAACGCGGACGTCATTCCACAAACATAAGATTCCACCTAAAGCATTTGTTGTATCAGGCACTTCTTGAGCACAAGCCTGATGCAAAAACACCTTGTTTGTGAAATATATAGGGTCATAATAGTTGAGATAACCCATGAAAGAATCAATATAACGGCCACCTTTTTTCGCGCTTGCCGCATTAGAGCCAGCGGCAGTATTCCAAATCTGACGAATTGTCGTTGTATCGGAAGGAAGTCCAGGATCCCAAGCCATAGCCATGCGTCCATGCTTCTTGCACAAATTTTCTGTAAACTTCATAAAACCTTTAGGGTCTGCTATATAAACCTCATCGGAGCCTATATGAAGATAAGGACACATCGACACTGGAATTTCATCACAAAATTCCTCGATACATTTTTCCAAGACCTTCATTCCTTCCTCCGAATCCATGCTAAAACCAAATGCATTTCTAAAATATGCAGAATGGCCAGGCATATCTATTTCAGGCATAACGGTAATGCCGCGTTCTTTAGCGTAAGCTATGAGCTCACGAATATCATCGTAAGTATAAAACTTACCACAGTCACGACCTTGTCGTTGATATTGAGGATCATTAAGCTGAGGATAAACCTTACACTCTATTCGCCATGCTGGATTATCGGTAAGATGCCAATGAAAATAATTTATCTTATATAAAGACATCAAATCTATTGTCTCTTTAAGCATATCTAAAGTCTGGAAGTTACGACCAGTATCATGCATAAAACCCCTGAAAGGATAAGTTGACCAGTCGTGAATCTCGACATCAGGAATACAACCTTCAGAATCGGCAAGCTGATTCAATGTCTGTCTAGCCCACACCTCATTACCTTCTACATAAACATTACCCTTATCTGTCTTGAGAAAATATTCATCTTTATTTTGAGGATAAATAAGATTCTCCGTTGACGCTACTACAACAATATCTTTTATTGGATAAAGTCTAGCATCATTGACAATTAATTCTTTAGGAGTTGGAATGATATTTTCGACGGTAAACATGTTCTTCTCTTTACATGAAAACAAAGAGATGCATAACAAGAACAGAATCGATAATTTTTTCATAAAATCTTTTTTTGCAAATCTAAGAAAAATGTAAAGTAATTTATAATCGAATCATAAAATATTGTAATTTTGCACATCAAAAAAAATAATACAATGAATTTTAAAGAAATTATCAACTATTTAGGAACAAAGAAGTTCTGGGTTGAATTGATTATCATGACATTAGGAATGATTGTAACAGCATGTGCTGTCTATTATTTCCTCGTACCAAGTAAACTTATCATCGGTACAATTTCAGGTCTTTCAATCGTTATCAGTGGAATTTGTGAGAAATTCTTCGGCTTTCCACTCAATGTGTCAACAGTCATCTTTGTAATCAACGCCATTCTTTTGGTCTTGGCTTACATTTTAATCGACAAAGAATTCGGTATCAAGACTGTTTATACAGCTCTCATTTTAGGACCTATGATCGGTGTTTTGGAAAAATGGTTTCCATACGAAAACTACATCCAAAAAGGTGCTGAAGTCCCATCAATCATGGGAGACCTCTGGCTCGACCTCTGCTGTTTCGTCATCATGTTAAGTTTGGCTCAAGCCGTGTTATTCAAGATTAACGCTTCTACAGGCGGTCTTGACATCTTGGCTAAGATTGTTAACAAATATTTACATTTCGACATCGGAACATCAGTATCAGTCGCAGGTTGGGTTATCTGCTGCACAGCTTTCATGATCAACCCTGCTCGTTTGGTCATCATCGGTTTGATAGGTACATGGATCAACGGTTTGGTTGTTGACTATTTCACAGCAAGTTTAAATAGAAAAAGAAAAGTTTGTATCATCTCTCCAGAACATAATCGTATCAAAGAATATATCGTCAAAGAATTATCACGTGGCGTAACACTTTATAACGTTGAAGGCGGCTATACTGGTGAGAAAAAGACTGAGCTTGTAGCTCTCTTAAGCACTGACGAATTTTCAGATTTGATGAAATTCATCAACGAAAACGAAATCAACGCATTCATCACAGCAGGCAACGTAAGCGAAGTTTATGGTCTCTGGGGTGACAAGAACAGACGCAAATCAATTCAAAAATAAAAAGATAAAGCCGCTTTTAAAGCGGCTTTTTTTTGTATCCATAGAATTATTAATTACTGAAATCCACACGGACATTTAATGTCTGTTTATCTATTCGTGAATAGTTTTTTTCCAAAGTCTTCTCAAGATTTTCTTAGTGTCGTTTTGTGGTTCAGGGATATATCTTAAATCTTTATTCAAACACCAATCTCTTTCCATTTTAAACCAACCTTCTTCTGGCGATTGGCAATCATTTTCAAAGAAATATTTCCAGCGAGGCAAGTAAAAATCTTTTAACATTCCACCCCAAGCTCTGTAAGAATAGTCACGCAATCCACCTTGATTGGCGTTTATCTCATCGCCCCATGTCGTTATCAAAGTACGCGCGTTGTCAAGTTCCAGCCAGTCTTTGTCTGCTTCCGTCGTTCCTTCCACTTCATCTGCGATAGCACGAGCCATCTGTGTCCAACTACCGAGCATAAAATTTTCATTTGTGTTAAGCAAAATATCAATATCTTCTATCAATGATAAAAACTCATCACGCGATTTTTTAAAGTTTCGGAAATCAGATTCTTCATGATATATCTTAATATCTTTTAACAAAAAGTAAGCATAATCCATCAATGCCTGACGCGATATTTCAATCAGGTCGAAATTATAATTTTCTCCTGACAAATCAGCTTTTAACAACAAGCGAGCAGCTTCTTTAACATCTTCATGATTATAAAATATCTCCGTTCCTCCCCACGACGACACCCTATCGACAGACAGAGAAGGACGCGCACAAACAACGGCCTCATGAGGACCTTGCAATGTTGTTGTACAATTTAAAGCCGAATTACGCAACAACTCCCAAGCCTGCTGGGCATACTTATTTTCTGTTCCATAACGACTTATGGTGTAATTTTTCATCCATTCTTTTGCATCGGGCTTTTCTTCATGCCAGGGCAGTTCGAATAAAATATCATATAAAACCGGCACAGAGCCAATAGCTTCCGGCGTAGCTCCTATTCCTTTTATGTTAGAATGTAAATTTTTATTATCAAAATATCCGTTTATCACACCATTGAAACGCCCCATGAAACCAGAGCGGCCGCCGAAGTTAGGAAGCATACAATAGAGCGCATCATGCCCTTTATATTCTTGGAAATGAGTGTGTGCTGACGAGAAAAGATCGAGTATTATCAAGTTAGCTTGTGACACTTGGTCGAGGACCTTGTATTGGTCGCTGCTCCATTGCCAATATTGAATCACCCATTTTTCATCAATGTCGTCGTTAGCATCAAACATAGCATCAGCTATTGCCTTATATGCAGCAGCCACGTCGATACCGCTTGTATTGGCACCCTCGTGAAAAGGATCCATGCTATAGTATTCCGACGACCCCATCACATCTTCGAGTACCTTATAGTAATTGGCAGCCATTGTTTTAAAGTCTTCCGTATTAGGATTCAAGATATGAGGGCGAGTGAAACCACACCACAGACCTTGTCCGTTTGCCGATATTCCAGTCTTCTCCGTGAAATCGCTCGGCACCATGCCGCTGAATCCAGGAAGCACAGGCTGCATACCGAGTTCGCGCATCCTATCACATATCTTTTTCGCCAGAACCGCCTGACACTCATACCACCAATCCGGATTAGGTCCACCCCATTTTTCGAGGTTATTCATCCCCCACCATGCCTGAAAACAAGGACCAGCGATAAAGTCGTTTGCCTCTTCAGAAGTGTAATTGTAAAATTCTGTTAACAATCTTTTCCAAACCACATCGAGACCTACAATCTGCAATGGCATATTGATTCCGTGCAATGCCATCCAGTCGATTTCCTGTTCCCAACGCTCCCAAGTCCAGACCGACATCGAATATGAAAAAGTACAATAATTCAAATAATAACGATAGTCGGCAGAACAAATATGACATTCTTCTTGCGAAGGAACCGGAAAACTATAATTGTCAATATCATCAATAAAAAGCTGATTCCATGAAATATTGATATGGGCGTAATGATTGAGATACCAGTTGATTCCTGTCGTGATTGCCGAGATGGAATTACCTTTTACACAAGGCTTTCCATCTTTCGAAGTGATGATGAAAACATCTGGATGTTGACCAAGACTTTCATCTAAAACAGTGAGGATTGGCTGCTGGCTATTGGCTATTGACTGTTGGCAAAAAATCCTATCAAGTAAATTTGTAACCGCTTCAGGATTTATAACTTCAGCCTTAACTTCAAATGTTAATAGAAATAAACAAATTAATGAAACAAGTAATTTCTTCATATTATAGTTTAAGGTTTAACTCCTAACTCCTACAACTGTCTGTCGATAGAATCTTTATGAATCAATTCAAAAATATCTTTCACAAGGTTTTCATTCAGACCTATTGATTTTCCTTTTTCGATATGATTTGATAAAATGGAATTCCATCTATCTAATTGAAGAACTGTGAGATTATGTTCTTTTTTAATGATTCCTATTTTTGAGGAAATCTCGCTTCTTTGTGCTAAAAGATTCAGCAGTTCATCGTCAATGCTATCGATTCTGCTTCTAAGTTCATGGAGCAGAACATCGGCGTTTGGCGATTTAGATTTATGAATGACAAGATTGTCGAGCATCGATTTTAAATCGTCAGGAGTGATTTGTTGATCGGCGTCGGTGAGAGCCTTTTCAGGTTCGCAATGCGATTCTATCATAAGACCGTTTGTTGCGAGGTCGAGAGCCTTTTGTGCTGTTTTTTGTAAGATATCGCGGCAGCCGCAGATATGGCTGATGTCGGTAATGATAGGAATGTCAGCGTTTTGACGATGCAATTCTATCGGCAGTTCCCAGCGAGGGTTGTTGCGATAAGGAGCAGCGTTGGTGTCTTGGAATCCGCGATGTATCGCAACGAGATGATTGAGACCAGAAGAAGCGAGACGTTCGAATGCGCCTATCCAGAGTTTGAGGTCGGCAGCGATAGGGTTTTTGATGAAGATTGGAATATCGGTGCCGCGAAGAGCGTCAGCGAGTTGCTGTACCGAAAAAGGGTTAGCAACGGTGCGAGCTCCAATCCATAAAGCGTCGATTCCATATTTCAAAGCGAGTTCGGCATGTTCCGGAGTGGCGACCTCTGTCATGCAGAGCATTCCTGTTTTTTCAGAAATCTCTTTCATCCATGAGAGACCTTCTTCACCTATTCCTTCAAATCCGTTGGGACGAGTACGAGGTTTCCAGATGCCGCCTCTTAAGATTTTAATCTGATGTAATTCAGATAGTTTTGTAGCAGTATTGAAAAGCTGTTCTCTACTCTCAACGCTACAAGGACCTGCTATAATAAGCAGCTCATCAGGATTTTCAATCCACCATTTTATGTCAAAACTATCTCTCATCATTTTTTTTGCAAAAATATAAAACATCGCTCAAAATAAATACGTCTGATAAATGTTTTTTTGTTATTTTTGTAAGTTAATATAATTAGGTAATAATTTTAAATATCATACAGTTGTGAAACGTACAGAAATTAAAGATGCATTACAAATGCAAGAGGGTGAGAAAGAGATAAATGTCAAGGGTTGGGTGCGTAATAAACGCGGCAGTAAGAACGTAGCTTTCATCGCTTTGAACGATGGCTCTACTATTAATAACCTCCAGTTGGTAATCGACCTCAACGTCATTCCAGAAGAAAACCTCGCTTTGATGCACACTGGCGCATCAGTATCAGCAACAGGTAACTTGGTAAAATCAGCAGGTAGCGGACAAAGCGTTGAGATGAATGTCACAAGCATCGAACTCATCGGCGCAGCAGATCCTGACAAATATCCATTACAACCTAAGAAACATTCACTCGAATTCTTACGCGAAATAGCTCACCTCCGTTTCCGTACAAACACATTCAGCGCTATCATGCGTTTACGTCACTGCATGGTATTCGGTATCCACAAATTCTTCAACGATAGAGGTTTCTATAACATCCACACTCCTCTCATCACAGCTTCTGACTGTGAAGGCGCTGGCGAAATGTTCCAAGTAACAACATTAGACCTCAATAACTTGCCAAAGACTGAAGAAGGCAAAATCGACTTCTCACAAGATTTCTTCGGCAAAGCAACAAACCTCACAGTATCAGGTCAGCTCGAAGGCGAACTCGCAGCAACAGCATTAGGTAAGATTTACACATTCGGTCCTACTTTCCGCGCTGAAAACTCAAACACTTCACGCCACCTCGCTGAGTTCTGGATGATTGAACCAGAAATGGCTTTCTACGACATCAACGACAATATGGATTTGGCAGAAGAAATGCTTAAATTCTTGATACAATATGCATTGGATAACTGCATGGACGACCTTCAATTCTTAAGCAAACGTCTCCAAGAAGAAGAAAAGAACAAGAAAGCTGAAGAAAAATCAATGGAATTGATTGAAAAGTTACATTTCATCTTAGAAAACCCATTCCAAAGATTGACTTACACAGAAGCTATCGATATCCTCAAGAACAGCAACTACAACAAGAAAGGCAAATTCCAATATCCTGTTACAGGTTGGGGCGTTGACTTACAATCAGAACATGAACGCTATCTCGTTGAAAAACATTTCAAGAGACCAGTTATCTTGACTGACTACCCAATGGAAATCAAAGCTTTCTACATGAAACAAAATGAAGACGGCAAGACTGTTAGAGCTATGGACGTATTGTTCCCAGGCATCGGTGAAATCATCGGCGGTTCAGAACGTGAGACAGACCTCGAAAAATTGTTGAAACGTATGGACGAGGTAGGTATTCCAAAAGAATCAATGGATTGGTACTTAGACACACGCCGCTTCGGTTCAGTGCCTCACTCAGGTTACGGACTCGGATTCGAACGTCTCATGTTATTCATCACAGGTATGGGCAACATCCGCGACGTTATCGCTTTCCCACGTACTCCTAAAAACTGTGAATATTAATTTTTAAAGATAAATTAAGGATTTTCTTCTATGTCCTCACAAAGACTGACACAAACGCAGAAGATGCTCCAGAAACTGTCGCCTCAACAGATTCTGCTTATGAAGCTGTTGCAGATACCGACAATGGAACTCAGCTCACGTATCAAAGAGGAGATAGAAGAGAATCCTGCTCTTGAAGAAAGCGAGAGCTTCGATGACAGCAGTTACGACAACGACACTGACATCGATAATGATAATGACATCGACAACGACAATGGCATTGACGATTACGATCCTCTCTCCGACTTCGACGACTATATGCAGGACGACGATGATGACGCTGCTGCATATAAATTAAGAACCAATAACTACAGTCGCGACGACGAACATTATGAAGCACCTATTTCAAGCGAAGATAGTTTTCAAGACATCTTGATTCAACAGCTTGGCTACAGAAAGTTAGACGATAAGAAATACAAGATAGGAACTTATATCATCGGAAATCTTGACGATTCCGGTTATCTTAGCAGACCTATCACCGGCATTATGGACGATTTGCTTTTCACACAAAACCTCGACGTCACAGAAGAGGAAGTGATGGAAGTGCTGCATATCATCCAAGAATTCGACCCTGCTGGAGTTGGTGCCACCAACCTACAGGAATGTCTGCTTATACAACTACGACGTCTTGAAGAAGAAGGCGACGAAGATACAGACTACACCTTGCCTATCATCATTATCGAACAATATTTCAATGAGTTTATCAAGAAACATTACGACAAAATCGTAAAGAAGAGCGGTATCAGCGAGAGACAGTTTCGCGTTGCCCTGAACGACATACTTAAACTCAACCCCAAACCGGGCGGCGCGGTGGAGAGTTCCCAACGTTCCAACTACGTCATTCCCGACTTCACAATATATAATAACTGCGGCAAACTAGAACTAACTCTCAACAGCCGTAACGCACCGGAGCTTCATGTCAACAAAGATTATATCGACATGCTGTCCGACTTTTCCAAACAAAAGAAAAACAAAAGCAACAGAGAAGCTGTCAATTTTGTCAAAAACAAAATAGAATCAGCCAAGTGGTTCATAGAAGCAATAAAACAAAGACAAAACACCCTTTACGTCACCATGGAAGCTATCATGAATTATCAGAAAGATTACTTCTTGACAGGTGATGAAACAAAATTAAAACCTATGATACTTAAAGATATATCAGAAAAAATCGGTCTCGATATATCAACAATATCTCGTGTTGCCAATAGCAAATACGTACAGACAGCCTACGGCACTTTCCCTCTCAAGAGCTTCTTCAGCGAATCGTTGACCAACGACGAAGGCGAAGAAGTATCAACACGAGAAATCAAGAAAATCCTCATGGATTGCATTGAACAAGAAGACAAATCCAAGCCTCTAACAGATGATATTTTGACACAGATATTAAAAGATAAAGGCTACAACATAGCAAGAAGAACCATAGCCAAATACCGCGAACAACTCGACATACCTGTCGCACGTCTCCGTAAAGAAATATGAAGATAACTTATGAATAAGTTAGCAAAACTAATATCGACATTAGCACATCCCGTCTTGTTACCAACATGGATGTTATTGATATTCATAACATCAGGAATATTCAGATTATCATCATTAAGAGCAGACATCAGCTTTGCCATAGTTTTCATCACCACATTCGTCATACCTGTCATAATACTTTTTATCTTAAAAAAATTTAAGATAATACAATCACTGATGATGGAGAAAAGAGAAGAACGATTCATACCTCTCTTTATAATGGTGATATTTCTATATTCCACAAGTCGTTTCTTCAACGGCATCTACGCATTGTCGCTATACAACTTTTATCTTATTTGCAACCTAATATTATGCGTCGTTGTCTTTTGGGTAAACTTATATTGGAAGATAAGTTTTCATGGTATTGGTTGGGGTGCCTTTGCAAGTATGCTTTTCATAATGTCAACAATAGCATCAAATATATATTTAAGCTATTTTATCGCAAGCATATTGATATCAGGCATTGTAGGTTGGTCTAGATTAAAATTAAAATCCCACAGCGAATCACAGATTTACGTTGGATTCACTGTAGGATTTATTATACCTTTGTTTATATATAACTTATTATAATATGTCTTAGAAAGGTCTTACGCCAATACCTATTGAAAGAGGTTTGATTTCAGGACCGAAGCCACTTTTGAATGTATCATTGAATTGATAAGCTGCGAAGATATGAACGCTTTTATATGCGACGCGTAAAGTCACTGAATAGACATATTTCTCCAAGTTATCTATTTTCAAATATTTAATTCTATATTCTTCATCTTGGTTATAGAGAGAGCCTATGAATTTAGATTTTCCTGTAGCAAGGATACCAAATTTAAAACCAGCACTTATTTTAAATTGATTTCTTATATTAAAGTTAACTTCAATAGGAATATCAATATAATTGACGTTTACCTTACTTTTTTTGAAATCGTATGGCACCTGTGAAAAGACTGTTACATCATAATATGGTCTTGAGAGATAAGAATCTTTCAAATAAAAATTATGGCCAGTATAGCCAACGCCTATAGATGCAAAATGAGGTGAGTTCTTTGTCTTAAAATTAAACATTGTATAAACGCTTACACCCTGATTTATACCACGAAGGTCGAAGTTTTCGTATGCTGCACCAGTATTAAAATCTGTAAATAAATCAGCTCCAATAATTACCTTACCTTCTGTTCGTTCTGACAACACCTGAGCATTTGACAATGATGTTAACAAAAACAATAAAATAAATAATAATGATGTCTTTTTCATAAGTGGATTTTATTAACTATGTGATTGTTTAGAAATAGTGTCTTGTATTTTCTTTCTTTTATCCAACAATGTATCTATTTCATCCATTGTCAGATTAGGTTTCTTCAGTTCTGCATCTATGGCATCGAGAAGAGCCACGTAACGGTCTTCGGTTGGAAGCTGTTGAAATTCTTTTTCTTTCTTGTCAACTATAGAAAGTTTCTCTACTACTTCTTCTTCGTAGGCGTCTTCTCCAAGTTGTTCTCTTAGTTGGTTAATCAACCTTGATAATATTTTCTGTGTTGTTTCTTCATCAAAGATACCGAACATATCAGAAGAGATGCTTATTTTCATATCATCATAATTAGACAACATCATCTTAAGTTGTTCAGCCTGAGCCTTGTCGATTCCAGGTATAGAATCTGGTGGATATTTTTCCATCATCTTCTTAAACAATCTGACAAGTTCTTCCATCTGCTTGTTTATATTATCATTTTCCATATTCACATAATTTGAGACTCATTCAACAAAAACCATTCCTAATTACCTTAAAACGCTCAATGTCAGATAATAGTATATAATATTTAACATATTATTCTTCGTAATAATAAATCTGCATATTAACAGAATCATTTTCAAGATTTTCCACCTCATCCATATTTATAGTGTCACAAAAGACATTATATGGCAGTTGGATTCTGTCGGATGTCACGAAAGACTTTTTATATTCGCGGCTCAATTTCTGGAATGCTTTTTCTGCTTCAAGCCGAGTTCTAAAGTCGCCGACACGCAATCTATAATAAGGTTGACCGAAGACAAGATATATCGGGATGTCGGGATGTTTTTCCTTAAACTCTTCCATTGTCACATTTGCCATTTCCACAGCGTCATTTCCCGACTCCATAAAAATCTGTATTCTGAAACCATCTATCGTACTATCAGCAGCATGAATATCTCTCTGTCTCTGTATAAGTTGTTCAATACGTTGATCTTGTTCCAAAATCACATAACCTTCATTTTGTGAGAAAGTGCAGAGCGACAGCAAGCATAATAGCGTTAATAATGTATATCTCATCTAATGTTTAATTTTTTGCTAAAATAGAGAAAAAAATGATACAAGTAGTACAAAAATATGTAATTTTGTAACATAAGTAATTTTTATGAACGAGAATTTAGACGCATACGGTAAATCTTTCAGCAAGCAGGAGTTAGAGATAGAACGCGCCTTGCGACCTGAGGCTTTTCAAAACTTCGCAGGTCAGGAGCAAGTCGTCGAGAATCTATTGATATTTACTCGTGCTGCGGTGCAGAGAGGCGAATCATTGGATCATGTCTTACTTCACGGTCCTCCTGGATTGGGAAAAACGACTTTGTCGCATATCATCGCCAATGAACTCGGCGTCGGCATGAAGATGACATCGGGTCCTGTCTTGGATAAGCCGGGCAACCTCGCCGGCCTTCTTACCAGCCTCGAGAAAAACGATGTACTCTTCATCGATGAGATACATCGTCTAAGCCCAATAGTGGAAGAATATCTCTATTCTGCCATGGAAGACTACCGCATCGACATCATGATTGAAAGCGGCCCTAACGCTCGTTCCGTACAGGTTGCTTTAAACCCTTTCACATTGATAGGCGCGACCACGCGCTCCGGATTACTCACGGCTCCTTTGCGCGCTCGCTTCGGAATCAATATGAGATTGGAATATTATAACGCCAAGACTTTAGCCAGTATCATAAAACGATCCGCTTCTATATTAAGAGTCCCTATCGAGGACGAAGCTGCCCTGGAAATCGCGCGCCGCAGCCGCGGAACACCTCGTATAGCAAACCTCCTGCTGCGTCGCGTCAGAGACTTCGCTCAGATACAAGGCAACGGAACGATAACACTAAACATAGCTCAAATCGGACTCAAAGCACTAAACGTCGACCAACACGGTCTCGACGAAATGGACAACCGTATCTTATCAACAATAATAGATAAATTCAAAGGCGGCCCTGTCGGACTCAACACCATAGCAACAGCCGTCGGCGAAGAAGCTGGAACAATAGAAGAAGTTTATGAGCCTTTCCTCATTCAAGAAGGTTACATAATGAGAACACCTCGCGGACGCGAAGCAACAGAATTCGCTTACCGTCACCTTGGTAGAACACGAGGAGCCGTTAACGGTGAATTGGAATTGTTCCCGTAAGGACGTATCATATACGTCACAAAAGAATATTGCATACGTCGATAACATAAATGGCGGTGTAAAATAAAAAAATGGCGGTGTAAAATAAAAAAAAGTGGCGGTGTAAAGTTGGTAAAGGTGATAGTTTTGTTTATCTTTGTACGCAAATTATCTTCAAAGGCGTTGCTAAAAATGGAGGGTACGAGGCAATTGATTAAGATTGTACGGTCGCGATTAATCGCGTCCGTACTAGATTTTCCAAAAGACCGCTAGCTGCAAGACATCGTTGAACATTCCATAATATGGGAATAATCGTCTGACGTATGCCACATTGCCATTATTATATGGCAACTTGGAACTCTCACATATAGAAGTCATGGAATCGACAAGTCTTAATCCGATGTCAATTCCTTCTTTGACATTAACCCTAAAACCGATGACAGTGTTCAGCACAACCTTGTTCCATGGATCACTCGCAGGAACAACAACACCTTGTATATCCTGCCTATAATTAAACAAAAAATCTAAGCTCAAACCAAACCCCAGCTTCAGCCATCCGAGGTTTATATCATTGACATTTATCTTATTAAGATTATAACTAAACACTATTGGCAAATCCACATAATCTAATTTAATCAAATAAGGATCATAAATCGGACGGTTTTCAAAGTCGGTAGAGTACGCTCCTTTCTGTATATATTTCAATTCCATCTGAACATCAATATCATCGCTGAGATTAAGCCCCGCAAACGCACCTCCTACAAGTCCAACCTTGTTATAGCCTCCACGAGCATCACCTCCAACCTGAGAAGCGGTTCCTCCTAATATAATGCCTCCATAAAAATTCTGAGCCATCATGTTAACGCTCAAAGCCAAAGCAAAAACGAATATAAGTAAAAGTTTTTTCATAATTATTTTTCTCTATTAATACAATAGTTTACCAATTCTTTTAATGATGTAAGCGCGTCCGAATCCTTGATGTCGCCAAGATATGACAAAGCCTCATCAACGAAAGCATTCATCTTCTCTTTTGCATAGTCGAGACAATGATTCTGATGCACCTTATTAATTACGTCAAGACGAGCGTCAACATCATCGCTATGATATTTAATCTTTCTTATGATGCTTCTTCTCTCACTATTACTGCTTATCTTGAGAAGATGAATCAAAGGCAAAGTCATCTTATGCTCCTGTATATCATTGCCAGCAGGTTTGCCTGTTTTATTATCCAACTGATAATCGAAGATGTCGTCTTTTATCTGGAATGCTATGCCCGCCAATGTTCCGAAACGTTTCATCTTCTCGACTTGCATCTCATTGGCGTTAACAGACAAAGCACCGACGGTACAACAAGAAGCTATCAAAGAAGCAGTCTTTCTTTCAATAATATCATAATAATCCTCTTCAGTAATATCCATTCGTCTAGCCTTCTCCATCTGATAAATCTCACCCTCACTCATCGCCTTGACAGTCTCGGAGATACAATCCAGCATCTGATAATCTTTATTCTGAAGAGCGAGAAGCATGCCTTTAGAAAGAAGATAATCACCGATGAGGACAGATATCTTATTTTTCCATAAAGCATTGAGAGAAAACATGCCACGACGTTTGTCGGAGTTATCCACCACGTCATCGTGAATCAA
>JAZLEF010000064.1:0-12774 GCA_045615125.1 Bacteroidales bacterium | reverse complement strand
CACCAAGCCGCCGAGTACTTGGTGTCTCGGCGTTTTATATAGTTTTTTTATTAGGTATGATTTGGATTGTAATGCCCATTTTAATTGTTTTGATGTTCTTGTTGGGCACTGATTTAAACAAGAAATCTTTTACTGATGTAGCGCGTAATCCGCGTGCTGTCGTGATAGGAATGATAGGACAGATAATAATACTTCCTCTCATAGCGTTCGCCTTGTCATGGGCTTTAAAATTGCCTCCTGTCTATTTTATGGGAATTGTGCTGGTGGCATGTTGTCCTGGCGGCAGCTCGTCTAATGTGTTCTCCATGCTGGTAAAAGGCGATGTCGCTTTATCAGTTACATTGACAGCAATAAGCAGCGTAATAACATTATTCACCATTCCTGTCATCATGGAATTTGTGGCACGTTTCGTTTCAGAACAAAGCGGAGTGGAGGTGAATCTTCCTTTCGGAAAACTCATAGTACAAAACATAGTGCTTCTTTTTGTGCCGCTTTTTGTAGGTATATTGTTTAGACATTTTATGCCAGGACCAGCCTCTAAAGTAAATAAGTTTTTGGGCAAACTAGCATTTCCAGCATTGATGACTTTGGCTCTTATTTTCTTCTTGCAAAATACTCAGGCCATTAAAGAAAATTTTGCGGTATTAGGATTAACAGTGACTGCTTTGATATTGTTGGCAATGTTGTGTAGTTCGATACTCTCAAGAATGACAAAATCGAGTGTGGCAGTTAGGAGAACTATAATTATTGAAGTTGGTATGCAGAACGCAGCACAAGCTATTGCCATAGCAACATCGCCATTTATCTTCAATAGCCCTGAGATGGCGATACCAGCAATTATTTATGCACTCCTTATGAATGTGATATTGCTTATCTATGTGGGGATTGTTAAGACAACAAGACAACAAGACTACAAGACTACAAGATAATAATAAAAAGAGGCCTTGCTTTTAGCTTAGCCTCTTTTTTAATAAAAATATAAAATGAAAAGGAAATTTCTTAGCAGTTCATACCGCCGCAGCAGTGGATGGTTTGTCCAGTGACGTATCTCGACATATCGCTTGCTAAGAATAAAGCAGTGTCGGCAACGTCTTCAGGAGTGCCACCTCTTCTTAATGGGATAGTCTTCATCCATTCTTCTCTTGCTTCTTCTGGAATTTGGTTTGTCATATCAGTGATGATGAAACCTGGGGCGATGCAGTTAGCTCTGATGTTGCGTGAGCCCATTTCTTTAGCGATAGATTTTGCTAAACCAATCAAGCCAGCCTTTGATGCAGCGTAGTTGGCTTGTCCTGCATTACCAGAAACACCAACAACAGAAGCCATATTGATGATGCTGCCAGAACGTTGACGTGCCATGATAGGAACGATAGCGTGGATGAAGTTGAATGCAGATTTCAAATTGACGGTGATAACGTCGTCCCATTGTTTTTCTGTCATTCTCATCATCAAGGTGTCGCGTGTGATACCAGCGTTATTGACTAAAATATCAATGGAACCGAAGTCTTGATGTATTTGTTTTACTGTATTTTCTACGTCTTCAAAGATAGCAGCATTTGACATATAACCAATAGCTTTAACACCTAAAGCCTGTAATTCAGCTTCTGTAGCTTTGATGCTTTCTTCATTTAAGTCGGTGAACGCGATGTTACAACCTTCTTCAGCAAAACGTTTTGCTATAGCTTTACCGATACCTCTTGCAGCACCAGTTATGACAGCTGTCTTATTTTCTAATAATAATCTCATAATTTTTTAATTTAATTAGGAATTAGGAATGAGCTCATTCCTAATTCCACATTGTTATTTGTACATTTGTAAATCTTCTTCTTTGAAATTTTCTACAAATGTAAGGATTTTTGCAATTTCAGACTCACCTAAGGCAATCATTATTTTACATGAATTCATGAACTCAGGAGCTTCTGCCTTGTCAAGTTCATTGCTGCGGTTAACGTCTTGAAGGAGAAGGTGACTCATGATGAGGTGTCCCATTGCTTCAACCATACGGCGTGCGAGGAAGTCGTAGGTCTCTGATGAAGTTCCGAATTTTTCGGCTGTTTCAACAATTTTGAGGTAGTTTTCTTTCATCTTGATGATGCGTTGGCGAAGTGGCAACAATTCTTCTGCCAATGGCATTGCTTCATATTCTTCGATACGTTTGAGATATGAGCCGTTTCCGATGAAGCGTATAGCAGCAACTACTTGCAATTGTGATGTACCTTCATAGATACTTAATATTCTTGCGTCTCTGTAAAGACGTTCGCATTTGTATTCTTTCATGAAGCCAGAACCACCGTGTACTTGGATACAGTCGTATGCAATTTGATTAGCATATTCGCTGGCGAAGAGCTTAAGCATAGGTGTCATCATGTCGGCATGACGTTGAGAATATTTCATGTCTTGACGTTCTTCTGCTGTGAGGCTTCTTTCTTTGCTAACAGAATCGTAAGCCTTATATAAATCAACGAAACGTGATGTCTCGTATAACAATGTACGTGTTGCATCGATTTTAGCTCTCATCACACCAAGCATTTCATATACTTGAGGGAAATTAATGATGGCTTTGCCGAATTGTTCGCGTTGTTTAGCGTATTCGAGAGCTTCGTGGTAAGCAGCTTCAGCGAGACCTACTGACTGGGCACCGACGCCGAGACGGGCACCGTTCATCAATGACATAACATATTTGATGAGACCCATGCGGCGTTCGCCGATGATAAGAGCAGGAGCGTTGTTGAAAACGAGTTCTGCTGTTGGAGAACCTTTGATACCTAGTTTATTCTCGATACGTCTTACTGTCACTGCATTGTCTCTTCTGTCGTAGAGGAAGTAAGAGAGTCCGCGGCCGTCTGTTGTGCCTTCTTCAGAACGAGCAAGCACGAGTTGTATGTCGGCGTCACCATTGGTGATGAAACGTTTGACACCGTTGAGTCTCCAGCAGTTGTGTTCATCGTCATAACTCGCCTTAAGTCTTACTGACTGGAGATCGGAGCCGGCGTCAGGTTCGGTGAGAGCCATCGAACAAGTCATACCTTCATTGATGAGAGGTAAGTATTTTTCTTTTATTTCTTCAGAAGCAAATTCATATATTGTCTCAGCACAGTCTTGAAGTCCCCAGATGTTAGCGAAGCCAGCGTCAGCGCGTGACACTATTTCTGCTGCCATGACGTAAGGAACGTAAGGGAAGTTCAATCCTTTATATTTGCGAGGTAATGACATGCCGTAGAGACCTGCGTCGCGTAATACCTCATGGTTTTCCTGTGTGCCTTTAGCGTAGACAATCTCGTTGTTCAGAACTTGTGGACCTTCGTGGTCGACGCTTTCTGCGTTTGTCTCTAAAACATTAGCTGCTAAATCACCTACTATTTCAAGAACTTTATCGTAGTTGTCGATGGCGTCTTCAACGTTAACAGGAGCCATGATGTCATTATCGCTATCTACGAAGTCACGTTCTTTCAACTTGATGATTTTATCCATCACAGGATGTGAGAGATAAAATTTTAGGCTTTTATTATCATTGTAGAAATTCATAATTCTTACTTTTTCAATTAGGAATGAGTAATTGAATTTTATCCTCTCCCAATTCCTAATTTCTAATTATTTTAATCATTTTAGGTAAAACGTCCATTACGTCGCCGATGATGGTGTAGTCGGCTATGCTGTTGGTAGGAGCGTTAGGATCGGTATTAATGGAGATTATCTTTGAAGATTGATCCATTCCGGCGCGGTGTTGAACTGCGCCTGATATACCGCATGCTATATATAATTTAGGGCGGACGGTGATACCGGTCTGACCTATCTGTCTTTCGTTTTCGGTGAAGCCAGCGTCGACGGCAGCGCGTGTTGCGCCTACTTCGCCACCGATGGCATTAGCTAATTCGTGTAACAAAGCGAAGTTTTCTTTTGAGCCCATGCCGTAGCCGCCAGCAACGATGATGGAAGCACCTTTGATGTTGACTTTCTGAGCTTCAATTTGGCGTTCTATTATTTCTATGCAGAAGTCGCTGTCGTTGACATAGTCTTCAGCTTTAAGTTTACGTACTTCGCCTTTGTGGTTTTCGTTGTATATTTCTTTTTTCATAACGCCTTCGCGTACGGTGGCCATCTGAGGTCTTGTCTCAGGTGATACTATAGTGGCGATGATGTTGCCACCGAAAGCAGGGCGTATTTGATATAATATGTCTTTATAAACGGTTTTTGTTTTGGCGTCGGTATGGTCGCCTATCTCGAGGCTTGTGCAGTCGGCTGTTAATCCACAGCGCAAGTAAGAAGCTATACGAGGAGCGAGGACACGACCTACTGATGTGGCACCGAAGAGTACTATATCCGGTGTCTCTTCTTTGATGATTTTTGTCAAAGTACTAAAAAAAGGAAGGGTCTGATAGAACGATAATCGAGGATCGTTCAAATAAAATACAGAGTCGACACCGTATGGATATAGTTGGTCTTCGATATTGTTAATCTCGTTTCCTATGACGATAGCATCGAGACGAGAGTTAAGCCTATCGGCGAGCTTGCGAGCTTTAGAGCAAAGCTCCAAACTCACCTCAGCTATATGTTGCTCTTCTGTTACCTCACAGAATACTAATATGTTGTTCATGATTCAAGTTTTAGATAAGTGTTATTATTTATTTGTTTAAAGCTGCTTCAACGAATGAGATAGCTTCACCTACTGTAGAGATTTTTTCAGCTTGGTTGTCAGGAATATTGATTTCGAATTCTCTTTCAAATTCCATGATGAGCTCAACTGTATCTAATGAGTCAGCGCCGAGGTCGTTTGTGAAACTTGCGCTTTCAACAACTGATTCGCGTTCAACACCTAATTTGTTTACGATAATGTCTATAACTTTTTCTCTTGTTTCCATGGTAATTCCTTATTTTAATTGTTAATAAATTAGATAATGTGAGCTGTGACAAGCTCTTTCATTAGTTCGTTAATTTCGCTTTCGCTGTTATTTATTTTCTTATTCTCTTTACTTGTAAGAACAACATTTTCGATAGATTTAACTTTAGTAGGCGAGCCTGTGAGACCCAATCTGTCAAAGTCAGGATTGATGTCGTCGGCAGTCCATTCTTCAATTTTGAGGAATGGTTTCTTTGCCCACAATGCCTCCATGTCTTCCATTGGCTGTTGTCTTTCCATAACTTCTGATACTGAGCAAGCCTTTTTGTTTGTCATGAGAAGTTTGGCGTGACGAGGACGGCAGTCGTTGGCGTTGCCGTGTACTGTAACCAAAACAGGGAATGCTGATTTTACTGTCTCAACACCTCTGTCGAGACGTCTCTTGATAACGATTTCGTTTTCTGTCATCGACAAGAGTTTTTCTGCGTATGTTATCTGAGGTATCTCGAGTTTTTCAGCAACTTGAGGACCTACTTGAGCAGTGTCGCCGTCGATGGCTTGGCGTCCTGAGAAAACGATATCTACTTTACCTAATTTCTTTACTGCTGCCGACAAAGCGTATGATGTAGCCAAGGTGTCGGAGCCGGCGAATCTTCTGTCGCTTACTACGAAGCCATTGTCGGCTCCGCGGAACATCGATTCGCGTATGATTTCTGCTGCGCGTGATGGTCCCATTGTGATGATGCTGACCTTCGCAGGCATGATGTCTTTAAGAGCATCTTTGCAAGCAAGAGCCATTTCAAGAGCCTTCAAATCGTCTGGATTGAAGATCGCTGGTAAAGCAGCACGGTTGATGGTACCGTCTTCTTTCATGGCGTCCTTGCCAACGTTATGAGTGTCGGGAACTTGTTTTGCCAACACTACTATTTGGAAATATTTATTATTCATCTTTTTTTCTTGTGTCTTCAATTAATGCAAATGATAAACTGCCCTTAGCACAGAGTTTTCCGTTTACTGTTGCCTTGGCTTCACAGAAGTACATATTGGCTCTCTGACTTGATAATGTAGCTTCAACTTCTATAGTGTCGCCTGGGACAACTTGATGTTTGAAACGAACGTTGTCAAGACCTGTATATAATGTTATCTTGTCTTTTAAGTCATCGAGTATGAGAAGAGCGCATGACTGTCCCATGATTTCGCATAATATCACGCCTGGAACTGTAGGCTGACCTGGGAAGTGTCCTTTTAAAAAGTATTCTTCACCTGTGACATGGTATTTAGAATGAACCACTTTGTTCTCATCAATGCTGATTTCGTCTACGAGCAACATGGGCTCGCGATGTGGTAAATAGTTTTTTAATTCTTCTTTTGTCATATCCTTCTTATTTGGTCAACGGACTACAGTCAACAGTCAGTGCCAATAGTCCGAGTTGTTAATTGTCAATTGTTAATTTTTCTTAAAGCGATACAAGCGTTATGTCCGCCGAATCCTAATGATTCTGATATTGCTATTGTGAGGTCTGCTTTTTGTGCTACGTTAGGAGTGTAGTTGAGGTCGCAATTTGTATCAGGTTCGTTGAGACCTATTGTTGGAGGAACGATGCCGTGATGTAATGCTAATGCTGCTGCTATCACTTCAACGCCGCCTGCTGCTCCGAGCAAGTGACCTGTCATTGATTTTGTTGAGTTGATGTAAGCCTTACGAGCTTTTTCTTCTCCTAATGCTAATTTTATTGCTGCTGTCTCTGAGCTGTCGTTGAGCGGTGTTCCTGTTCCATGAGTGTTGATATGGAGAACATCATTGTCGTTGAACTTGGCTTCTTCGAGAGCCATCTTGATTGCGCGAGCAGCTTGTCTGCCTTCCGGATGAGGTGCAGTTACGTGATGAGCGTCGCATGTGTTGCCGTAGCCACACACTTCTGCGTAAATCTTTGCTCCACGTGCTTTGGCATGTTCGTATTCTTCCAAAAGAATGATGCCTGCGCCTTCTCCTAATACGAAACCGGCACGACGTTGGTCGAATGGCAATGATGCTCGTTTTGGATCTTCAGAACGTGATAAAGCCTTGCAGTTAGAGAAGCCTGCTATGCTGATTGGATTTACCGCTGCCTCGCTGCCTCCAGTGATGATGGCATCTGCATAACCGTGTTTGATGGCACGATAAGCCTCACCTATTGAGTGAGTTCCTGTCGCGCATGCTGTTACGATAGGTACACAAACACCACATGCGTTATGACGAATGGCGATGTTGCCAGCGGCGATATTTGAAATCATACTTGGGATGAGGAGAGGAGAAACCCATTTTGCACCTTGTTCTTTCCATTTCACTACCTCTTTTATGATAGTGTCGAAACCACCTTCACCAGAACCTACGTAAACACCGAGACGTTCTGGGTCGAAACAGCCTTCATTGCCTTTCATGGCTTCAATAGATGCAGCTAAAGCATAGATAGAGAATAAGTCGTTGCGACGTGCAAAAGATGGGTCGACGCCATGTTGAATAGGATCAAAATCCTTGACCTCAGCAGCAATCTTGACAGGGAGATCTGTCGTATCTATTTTTGTTATATAATCGATACCGCAAACTCCGTTGACTAAATTGTTCCATAAAGTCTCAACATTGTTGCCAAGTGGGGTGATGGCACCCATTCCTGTTATAACTACTCTTTTTTCCATAAATTACCATTCTAAAATACATGCTCCGGAAACGAAACCTGCTCCAAAAGCACTTAATACTATTAAATCGCCTCTTTTTAATTTACCTTCTTTATTTACTTCATCAAGGAGAATTGGAACACTCGCTGAGGATGTGTTGCCATATCTGTGGATGTTAAGAGGGAATTTCTCTTCTGGTTGTCTCAAAAAATCTTTGATGGTATTGATGATTCTTAAATTGGCTTGATGAATCAAGAAGTGATTTACCTCATCAGGTTTTATCCCCGATTGTTTTAAGACGTTGGAGATGTCTCTTATGGCAGCTTTCGTTGCGAACATAAATACATCTTGACCGTGCATCACTAACGGGAGATTGCTGTTAGGCTTGCTGTTGTATGGTGAATACTGCAATTCGTGTTTTTGGTAAAGTCTGTCCCAATTACAAGAAGCAGACATTTTTGTAGCTTTGATGTTGTCGCCTTCAGTTAAAACAACAGCACCCGCTCCATCGCCGAACAAAACACTTGCGGTACGGTCGTGCCAGTTGACCATTCTTGATGGTTCTTCTGCGCATACAATAAGGATGTTTTTGTATTTACCGCTTCTGTAGAATGACTCAGCAATTTCGAGGGCATAAATAAAACCAACGCAGGCTCCGTTGAGATCGAAACACGGACAAGTAGCACCTATAGCTCCTTGTATAAGACAACTCATCGCAGGAGAGATGAATTCATTGACGACATTAGCACATATAATATAGTCTAAGTCTTTGGCGTCAATATTGGCATCGGCGAGAGCTTTTTTAGCTGCGTCGATTGCCAAATCTTCTAAATTTTCAGAAGAAATGACGCGTCTTTCTTTTATTCCGGTTCTCGAGGTAATCCACTCGTCGCTGGTGTCGAGAATCTGTGAGAGCATCTCGTTTGTAACGACTAGTGAAGGATGAGAACGTCCTGTTCCGATAATTTTCATTTCGTAAAAATCTAAAATTTCGACGGCAAAAGTACAACCATAAAATATGCTTGTGGTAAAAATGTGGCTGTTCATATAATAGAACCAATTTTTTTGTGTAAAAAGTGGTAAAATTCCAAAATATGGGGTGAAATTTTTGTAAATTTGCAAACCGAAAACAGAAAAATAACTCAAATAATGAAAAAACATAAGAAAAATAACTTTTCATTGTGCTTGTTGGATGTGGGAAATATAGTGATTTCTCTTACTTTTTCAATTTTATATGCTCTTGTATTTCTCGTTATTTATTCTCCATTTTCTGATACCTCATGGTTCGGCTTGGCAAAAACTGAGAGTTTCCTGCTTACAACAACATTTGTAGTAGCCTCTATATTATTCTTAATACTGAGTAGAACATTGATGTTTTTTACATCTAAAAATTTTATCAAACTGACCTATCTGAAATATTCTTTATGGTTGCTTGCTGAAATTATATTAATAGGTGTGTTCCATGCTGTTCTGTCAATGGTGTATATAAAAATTACAGATTATACAACGGCTTTTATTGTTACAAAAAGTATTTTGATTACACTTCTTTCTTTGGGTGTGCCATATTTGGTGTCGGCTATGTGGGTGACAATAAAGGATATGCGTAATACATTGCTTGTTACAGATACTAATAATATTGCAACGGACGGTGAAGCTATCGCCCAAAATATTGACATCATAAATATAGCAGATAATAAAGGAGTATTGAAATTGTCTGTTAAACTAGATAATCTATATTTTATAAAGGCAGAAGATAATTATACTATAGTATATTATACCAAAAATGGAGTCCTTAATAAATATATGATTCGTTGTAAGATACAAACTATTGAAGATACATTCAGCAATACGCCTTTGATGAGATGTCATAGGACGTATATTGTAAATACAAACAAAACTAAGGTTTTACGTCATGAGTCGGATGGATTTTATATGGACTTCGATATAGAAGGCGTAGATCCGATACCGGTTTCAAAAACATATACGCAGGCTGTTGTCAAGCGGTTTTCAGGTGATAATACACATAATTCAAAAGACTGATTCCTTTAAGAATCGGTTTTTTCTTTTTATAAATAATACATGAAAAATAATCATGTAACAACAACATTTTCGTTTAAAAAAAATTAGTAAAAATATAACTATGGTATTGAAAAATACTATATATTTGCGAGAATTAATGATAAATATGTAGTTGCATATTTAAATGAGAATTAACATATTATTAACTAAAACATTTTTTGTTATGAAAAGATTGTTTCTTTTTACAATGATGTGCTTAATGGGATTATTTTCTCTTAATGCACAGACAAATGTAGAGGTGACAGTTGGTGCAAATGCTGAAATTATAGGCAGCGATAATAAAGTGCCAACATACACCTATTACAACTATTCTTTTACTCAGCAAATTTATACTGCTGAAGAAATGCAAGACATGAGTGGTATGATCACATCTATTGCATTTAAACAAGCAAAGAGCGAGAGCTTCTCTCGTAATTTATCTGTTTATATGCAAAATGTTGAAACTGCTACATTTACATCAGGCTCAGCATGGATTCCTGTAAGTGAATCAGATCTTGTATTTGCAGGTACAGTAACAGGCCCTGGACAAGCAGGTGAATGGATGGTATTAGAACTTCAAACTCCATTTGAATACACAGGCGGTAACTTTTTACTCTGTGTAGCTGATAATACAGGCTCTTATGTATCAGGTCGTTCATTCGAAGTTTTCCAACATTCAAATGGATACCAAACTTTGTATAAATACAGAGATAGCGGAGCTTATAATATAGCTAATCCTGCTGAAACAGCATACATGGCTATATACAAGAACACATTGAAACTTACCATGGAAATGAGTGGCGACTTCAAATCTATCGTTGTTAAACCTAATGAAGTTGAACTCGGAGCTCGTCCTAACGGAGCATGGACAGAACCATTTGATTTACAAATCAAATCAAGAGGTAATGATTTAGTTATCAATGCTATTGAATCAACAAACTCATACTTTGAAGTATCAGATGTTGAATTCCCAGTTACAGTAACTTCAGCACAACCTTTGAATATTTCTATCAGCAATGGTAAATCAGAAGGTGACATGAATGGTCAATTGATTATTGCTTACAATGATTCTAGAGCAGTTGAACTCGTTGACTTATCAGCATTCGCTTATGAACCAGTTGCAGGTGATGTATGGGAAACAGCAGAAGCTATCACTTCTTATCCTTTCTCAGTAACTCCAGACTTAGCAACAACATACAACAACTACGTATTGCCAGGTAATGCAGAAGATGGTGCTGACGTTGTTTACAAATTAAACTTCAATAGTGATGTTCTCTTCTCAGCTAACGTTAACGGCGCTGATGGTAAAGTTGCTATCTATACAAAAGACTTCAACGGTCAAGAAGGTCCTAAAGCTGACAATAACTACACAGGTATTCAAGTTGGTAATGCTAACAGAGCATCAGAAATGACAATGGCTATTCCAGCTGGCGAATATTATGTAGTAGCTTCTTCAACAGGTGAATTTACTCTCGAAGTAAACGCTGAAGCTATCCCAGTTCCAGAAAAAGCATATAACCCATATCCATACGACAAATCAACAGGTATTACTAATCCAACTTTAGATTGGGACTTCGGTGCTAATACAGTTGAATACCAAGTGTTGTTCGGTACAGTTTATCCTCCAAAAGATGTTTATATTGATTGGACAAACAATCTCGAAGTAAATCACAATATGAATGGTTTATATAACAACAAGATTTACTTCTGGCAAGTTAACACACGTAATACAAGCGGTGCAACATACGGTGACATCTGGGCTTTCACAACAGCTTTCAATGAACCACAAAACTTGAAGGCTTCTGATGATAAGATTTACGAAGGTGAATCTGTAACAATAACATGGACAGGAGTTCAAGATCGTTCATATCGTGGTTACAATGTTTTCTTAAACAACCAAAAAGTTAATAACTACCTTGTAACAGAAACATCATACACATTCGATGAACTCGCATATAGCAAAAACGGTCACTATATTTCAGTTTCTGCTGTTTATGACGAAGGTGAATCAGATGCATGTGACGGTGTTGTCGTTTATGTAACAGGTGAAACAAAAGTTGCAGGTAACTTCTATGAACAAGATAAAGTTACTCCATTAGCAGGTGGTTCTGTAGTATTTTATGGTACAGACGAATTTGGTGCAGAATGTACTTACACATTGGTAGCTGATGAAACAGGTGCTTACGAAGGTGAAATCCTCGTTGGTAACTATAAAGCTGTTGGTTCTTTCGACGGTTATCAAAATAAAGAAGTTGAATTTGCTTCAGTTTACAATCAAACATCAGTTGTTGACTTTGCTTTGACAGAAGCATATAACCCAGTTGCTTACGTTACTGCAACAGTTATCAATACTTCAGACAACAATGGCGACGATAACGGTGATGACAATGGCGATGATAACGGTGATGACAATGGTGACGATAACGGTGATGATAACGGTGACGATGATCCAGAAGTAGAATTGTATCGTCTCAAATCAACATCAACAAATAAATATCTCCACGCTTTCAATAATGCAAGCCATCAAGATGGCGCATTCGGTGGCGTTGGCGTAGCTGACTATTCAGAAAGCAATGCTCAACTCTTCGCAATCGAAGAAAACGGTTCACAAGTATACTTGCTCTCAGCTGATGGTTACTATGTAAAATGCTGGAGCTGGAACGTTGACGCTTATAGCACAACAGACAAAACAGCTTTAGAATTGGTAGAAGTAGCTAACGGATATCAAATCAAGAATACAGATAACAACAAATATTTCAAAGTTGAATACGTAGAATCAGGTGCTAACTACTATGTTTTCGGTGACTGCAACGGTTCAAACGGTACAGTAGAAACATGGACACTTGAACCTGTAACAGGTAAGAGAAATAATGACGGTAACGCTGTTGAAGTTGTATGGGGTATGCAAAGATACGCTACAGGCGGTGAAGACTTCGAAACAGGCGACTTCTCATTATATCCATGGAACAATGAAGTGAGCGACTTCCCATTCGCAATCACCACAGACGCATTCGAAGGCGAATACGCAATGAAGTCAACCTGCGAAGGCAACGACTACGGTGTATCAGCAATCGAACTTACAGTAGACGTTCCAATGACAGGCGTTGTAGGTTTCTACTATAGAATATCATGCGAAGCAGTATATGACTACGCAACATTCTACATTGACGGTGAATCAAAAGCTACAATGACAGGTATCTCAGACTGGACATACAAAGAAGTAT
>JAZLEF010000063.1:0-4536 GCA_045615125.1 Bacteroidales bacterium | reverse complement strand
GCTGACCAAGAAGTGTTCATCAAATATGCTTCAAAACAAGCTAGCGTTTCTAACTACTGGAAATATTATATCGGTCAAGTTAAACAATTACAACGTAACCGCGTTGAGGAAAGACGTCTCGCTCAAGAAGAAGCATTCAGAGCTTGGGTCAATGCAGATGAAAATCGCATCGCTGAATATGGCGCAATCTTCGACGGCGTTAATGCTAAATGGGAAATCTTGGACGAAATCAACAAGCCTATGACATATCTCCGTGAAGCTGGATGGAATGGCGGTGAAGCTATCTCTTTCTCACGCAGATTCACAAAAATAAACAACTTGTTCAAAGACAAAGCTTCTAAAGAAGAAATCGCTAAAGCAGCTGAATCATTAAAAGCTCAGGCTGACGCATTCTATAAAGACTATGACAAGAATTTGGATAAAGACGTGACAATAGCTTTGTTAAATCTTATCTATAAAGACATCGACAAATATGTTCCTTCTATGATTACTGAAATAGGCGACAAAAACAATGGCGACTTCACAGCATGGGTTGAAGAAGCTTTTGAAAAATCTATCTTCGTTGATCAAGAAAAACTTAACAAATGGTTAGCAAAACCTAAGAAATTAGACAAAGACCCTATCTATGCTATGACACAAAACATCATTGAAGTTTATAACAATGTTGTTGTTCCTATGTATTTGGAAGCAGCTGAAGCTGGCGACGAAGCAGAACGTCTCTACATGAAAGGCTTGTTGGAAATGCAGACAGAACGTAATTTCTATCCAGATGCTAACTTCACAATGCGACTCACATACGGTACAGTAGAACCTTACAAAGGCGCTGATGCTGTCAACTACGATTACGTAACAACAATGGACGGCGTGATGGCAAAATATAAACCTAACAACTGGGAATTCGACATTCCTCAAGATGTTAGAGACTTATACGAAGCAAGAGACTACGGTCGTTATGCTGACGAAAACGGCGACTTGATTGTTAACTTCATCACAACAAACGATATCACTGGCGGTAACTCAGGAAGCCCTGTCATCAACGGCAATGGTGAACTCATCGGCCTCGCTTTCGACGGCAACTGGGAAGCAATGAGCGGTGACCTCTCATTCGAACAAAAAGTACAACGTACAATCTGTATGGACGCTCGCTACCTCTTATGGTGCATTGAAAAAGTAGGTAAAGCTCATAATATCATCAATGAGTTGACAATTATTGAATAAGACTACAAGTCAACAAGACAAAAAAATAGAGACGCCACAATGAAGTGACGTCTCTATTTGTTTAATTGTTTGTTATTAATGGATATAGACGCTGTATGCCGCGTCCCTATAACTCCTAATTCCTAATTCCTAACTGAACTATGATATTTCCCATCGCGGTGGCTTCCACTTCTCCTCTTATCACCTCACATCCTGTATATTCCGCAGCGAGTTTGTTTAGCAGCTGATTTCTTGAACCGCCGCCAACGATGTAAATCTTGTTGATTTTTTTGTTAGTGCAGCGTTCCATCTGTGTCTTTACCTCTGCATATTTCTTTGCCAAAGAGATACAGATACATCTCATGAAATCGCCTTTGGAGACAGGAACATCTTCGTTTCTTTCTTTAAGTTATGAAACTATCGCTTCCGACATCTTATCAGGATTCATGAAACGTGCGTCATCAACATTAAAATATGAAGATATTGTTGATTGCTCAGCATCTTTCACCAACTCAGAATAGTCACATTTCATTCCATCTTGTTCCCATTCTTTCACGAGCTGTTGTATGAGCCATAGTCCGGTGATATTTTTGAGGAATCGTATTCTTCCGTCTGTCATGCCTTCGTTGGTAAAGTCTGACTCGAGGGCTTCCTTAGATATGATAGGTTCTTTTGTCGGTGTTCCCATGAGTGACCATGTGCCGGAGCTTATGAAAGCCCAGTCGTCGCCAGCGTCGCTGATGGAAGCAACGGCACTCGCGGTGTCGTGGGGAGCTACAGCGGCAACATTGAGATTACCGCCTAATTCTTCTGCTAGCTCATCGGTAAGACGTCCTATCACAGTACCTGGATAGACAATTTCCTGCATCAGTCGTTTAGGCAATCCTAACTTGTCGAAGATGACATCGTCCCACTGATGTGTCAATGAATTTAAAAGTTGTGATGTTGATGATATGGTAAATTCGTTATAACATTTTCCTGTCAAGAAATAGTTAAACAAATCAGGCATAAACAACAGCTTCTCGGCACGTTGTAATTCTGAGACGCCACAGTGTGACGTCTCTACAGTAGCACTCAACAACTGAAACGCCGTGTTTATTTCCATAAACTGATTAGCAGCAAGTTTGAAATATTCTTCCTTTGGCAGTTTCTCAAATGCTAGTTCCAGCATTCCTTTTGTCCTGTCATCACGATAGCACACTGGCGTCGAGATAAGTTTTCCATCTTTATCCAAAAGACCGAAGTCGACGCCCCAAGTGTCGACGCCTATACTTTCAATCTCGTCACCGTATTTGGCGAAGGCTTTTTTCATTCCAGTCTTCAACTCATTGAAAAGCGCTTGAAAATCCCATCTCAGATGACCATCAATCATCTTCTGATTATTTTCAAAACGATGGATTTCTTCCAGTTGTATTCCTTCTGCCGACGGAGTGCCAACGATGACACGACCGCTGCCAGCACCGAAGTCTGCTGCTAAATATCTTTTCATCTTATTTTTTCTTTCCTAAAACGTAAACGTCCAAATCTTCAATCTCTTCTTGTGTCAATGTTGAATAATTTCCACCTGATTGTACTATTATTCTGCAAGCCATTTCGAAGAATGTAGCGCGTTCAAATACTTCGTTGAAGTTCTTACCGCATACCACCTGGCCGTGGTTTGTCATGAGACATGAGTTATGGTCTTTCATCGCCTCAAGAACTGCTTTTGCCAATTCTGGAGAACCTGGTCTATAATAAGGTATGACAGGAATCTCTCTTCCAACGTGGATTGGAATCTCTGCTGTGACGTTGAAGTTCGTTGGCTTCTCTTTCATGCAAGCTATCGCTGTAGCATATTCCGATTGGAAGTGGAACACCACGTTGACTTCAGGACGCTGACGCATGATGCCTAGGTGGAAAGTACTTTCCATTGAAGGCTTCACGCCATTGAGGAATTCGCCAGTCTCAATATTACAGAGAGAAATGTTTTCTTCTTTTAAAGTTGGAACCCATGATCCTGTTCCTGAAACGAGTGCGAGGTTTTCATCGATACGCCATGAGAGATTGCCGCTGCTGCATAAAGTCAACTTGGCATCACCATAACGATGAGCCTGTTTCAGAAATTCTGTATAATGTTTTTCGTCTATGATACTCATGATTGTTTTTTTTAGTCAACGGACTACAGACAACAGTCAACAGTCCCTAATTATTAAATTGAGACGCATCAATGTTTTTTTATTTTTTTGTTACATTGATACGTCTCTACATTATTTTCAATTTTCAGTTTTCAACTTTCAATTATTTATACATTGGTCCGAAGTTAGCGCAAGCTCTGAAGTCTTGGCCTTCTTTATCCATGCCGAAAGCGTTCCATACTGAAGGACGGAAGATCTTTTCTTCTGGCACGTTATGCATTGATACAGGGATGCGTAACATTGAACATAATGTGATAAGGTCAGCGCCGATGTGGCCGTAGCTGATAGCTCCGTGGTTTGCGCCCCAGTTGTTCATCACTTCGTAAGCTGTTGTGAAGGCACCTTTACCTGTTGTGCGTGGAGCGAACCATGTGCAAGGCCATGTGTAGTCGGTACGTTTCCAGAGAGTGTCTGATACTTTTTCTGGGAGGTTTACTGTCCAACCTACTGCGATTTGGATGCATGGTCCGAGGCCTTTTACGAGGTTGAGACGAATCATTGTGACAGGCATTTCTGCTTTTGTCTCGAAGCGTGATGAGTAACCGCCACCACGGAAGTATCCGTAGTCAGCAGAACACCATTCTGTGGCGTTCATCATAGCATCTTGGTCAGCTTCTGTTACTTCCCACCATTGTTTCATTACGTTGTTGCCGTTTTCATCTTTACAAACGCCAGAAGCGTCAACGCAGCAAGCGCCTGAGTTGATGAGGTGGATGATACCGCCTGATTGTTGAGCAACGCCTTCGAGGTCGTAGCCTGTTGCGCCTTTAACAGCTTCTGGGCTCCAGTATGTACGAACGTCAGCGAACATCTGTGGACGGTTTGTCAAGAGTTTCATGAACAACATGCCGATGCCGTTGAGTACGTCGTTTTCTGTTGCGAGGATATAAGGCTCGCGAGCGCCGTTCCAATCGAATGATGAGTTGAGCATTGACTCTGCGAAGTCGCCGTTTGGATAGAAGTCGGTCCATTGACGTTGTCCTTGGAAACCAGCAGCGATGGCGTTATGACCTACCATTTCTTCTTCGCAGCCTTCTGGGAGGTTAGGGTTGCCGTTCATCATGTCTTTGATGATAACCATCATCTTAACGACGAATTTCCACATCTCTTCTTTTTCAGCAGCTGTCTTCTTAAGATATTCTGGGTTCTTGTCGAGACCTTCGAT
>JAZLEF010000062.1:0-10524 GCA_045615125.1 Bacteroidales bacterium | reverse complement strand
ATTTAAGAAGAAATTACGATATACATTAAAATATTATTGTTTAACTTAAAAAAATTGAAATATGAAAAAATATGTTTGTGATGTTTGCGGTTATGTTTATGACCCAACAGTAGGTGACCCAGATAACGGTATCCAACCAGGAACTCCATTCGAACAACTTCCAGCAGACTGGACATGCCCACTTTGCGCAGTAGGAACAGAAAATTTCTCAGAAGAATAATTATATGAGAAAATAAAACGACAATATCATAATACGCATGAGTTGGATAACTCGTGCGTATTTAATTTGTCGAAATGAATGAGAAAATTGAAAAACAGTTATACTAAAAAATACAAATATGTTGAAAATAAATTTAACCAATGATATTTTCTATGTCGGCGTTAACGACAGAAAAACAGAACTCTTTGAAAACCACATGGAACTTCCTAACGGTGTTTCATATAACTCATACCTCATCGTTGATGATAAAGTAGCTCTCATCGACCCTGTTGAAGTGAGCTTCATGGCAGAATTTCTCTTTAAGATTAAAACAGTACTCGGCGACCGTAAGATAGATTATCTCGTCATCAACCACGATGAACCAGATCATAGCGGCGCCGTCCGTGCCATCGTACAAGAATACCCAGAGGTTGAAGTCATTGGCAACGCTAAGACTTTCGGTCCTCTCGAAGCATTCTACGGACCATTGAACAACAAGAAAATCGTTGCTGACGGCGAGACATTATGCCTTGGCAAACATACTCTTCAATTCTTTACTGTTCCTATGGTTCACTGGCCAGAATCAATGGTGACATACGAACAAACCAACAAGATATTATTCTCCAACGATGCTTTCGGAGGTTTCGGTGCTCTCAACGGATGCATCTTCGACGACGAAGCCAACCTCGATTTCTACGAAGACGATATGCGTCGTTATTATGCCAACATCGTTGGTAAGGTAGCTAACCAAGTAGTGAAGGCTGTTCAAAAACTCGCTCCTGTAGAAATCAAGATGATTGCACCGTCACACGGTTTGGTATGGCGCAGCAACTTACAATGGGTTTTCGACAGATACGTGAAATGGAGCACTGGCGGCAACGATGAAGGCGTCGTCATCGCTTACGGTTCGATGTATGGCAACACAGCACTTATGGCCGACATCATCGCTCGTGGCGTAGCTGAAGCAGGCGTCAAAGACATCAAGATTTACGACGTTTCTAAGACAGAAGTGTCACACATCATCAGCGACATCTGGAAATATAAAGGATGTATCATCGGAGCCTGCGCTCACTATGGCAGCGTATTTCCTGACATGACATTATTGTTGCACGAACTCACAGAGTTCAAACCTAAAGATAAAGTATTCGGCGTATTCGGCGGCATGAGCTGGGGCGGCGGCGGTGTTAAATACATCAACGGCATAGCAGATAAGAACGAATGGCAACGCCCAATGGAATCTGTGGAAGTGAAAGGCGCACCTTATCGCCAAGAAGATGTAGAGAGACTCTACAATCTCGGCAAGGCTATCGGTGAAGCTGTGAAATCGAATTGAAAATTGAAAATTGAAAACAGAAAGATATAGAGACGTTATCTTTGTGGCGTCTTATATACAAAACCCTCCGTTAGTAGAATTAAACATCTGATTAACGGAGGGTTTTTTTTTCAAATAAATTTTCTAAATCTAGTCTTGTATTTTATTACGCCTTTCTAACAAGCTATTTTTAAGCTCTATAAAATGATAGCGTTTATACATAATATCTTTATTTTCAGAATGCAAATATATTAAAAAATGTTCAATTCTCCCTTCAAAAATATTCAAATCTCCCTCTAAAAATGTTCAATTCTATACTCCAATTTCTTTTCTGATTTTCTGATTTTTTTTAATCTTCCAAAATATTTATAATTGCAATTCGTTATCATTATAATTATTAATTAAAAACAAACTATCATGAAAAAACTATCATTATTACTTGCAGTAACCTTATTTGCAGTAACATTTACCTCTTGCCAAAAAACCGAACCTTACAATCCAAAAGAAAAAATCAGTAAAATCTACGTCGACCAAGGACTTGGAAAATCTCTTTCCGAAGTATGGAACTGGGACGGAAAACAGTTGAAAACTATTGAGTATTATATAGGAATGGGAGATACTCAATTTAATTTTTATACTGAGGAGTTTACATATAATACAAATGACCAGTTGCAAAAAGTAGAAGGTGCCGGCGGTGATGCACGTACAGAATACCTATACAACAAATTTGGCAGATTGTATCAAATCAAACATTTTGATTATGATAAAAATACAGCCACTTATACTTTCGAATATGATGATAATAAATTGTCGGAAATAATAATTGTTAGCACTAAGTTTATAGAACCAGATAAAAGTATTGCAGCTCCTCTCAAATATGTATTCCCAGAATTGTCATTTATGGAAACAAGTGAAATGTTGAGCAATATTCCTGCAGCAAGAGACGGAATTAGACTTGAACTTGACATCGAATGGAGAGGTAACAATATCTCTGGAATCGAAATGGAATCAGGCAAATATAAAGAAGATTATTACTTCAAATATGACGATAAGTTAAATCCTTACCGTAACTTCTTGGGACTGGATTTCGGAGGCGTCAGTGATAACATCTTCGTAAATAAAAACAATATCGTAGAATATACTATTAATTCATATATTGGTGGATTCTCATATTCCGACACTAAATACATCAGCTACACTTACGATGGCAAATACCCTGTTACAAAAAGTCATGGTGATGTTATAGAATATTATGAATACGAATAATTATCAGCTATTTGCAATAAAGCAATCAGCTGCCAGTTCCATACTGACAGCTGATTTTTTTATATGCTTCTGTTAAGATAATCGGAATAATCTTCAGGGATGCTTTTGTATTCTGTTCCGAAGAGTCGTGAGTTTATCAGGAAGTCGGCGGAAGCGTGGTTGCAAGCCGTTGGCACGTCGTAAAGCACGCTCAGTCGTAGCAGTGCTTTGACGTCAACATCGTGAGGCTGGCTTGTCATAGGATCCCAGAAGAAAATGAGATAATCGATTTTTCCTTCAGAGATTAGAGCTCCTAATTGTTGGTCGCCGCCCAAAGGTCCCGACTTAAGACATTTTATATTAGGCAACACAGCTGATAAAATCTTACCTGTCGTTCCTGTTGCATAGAAATTGTTACCGACGAGTTTGTCTGCATGCTCTGTGACCCATTTCAAAAGGTCATCTTTTTTTGCGTCATGCGCAACGAGTGCTATAGTTTTCATATTATACAAGTTGTTAATTGTCTTTTGTCTTTAGCCTTTTGTCTTTAGCCAATTATCACCAAGGTGTTGTTGCACTACTTGGTATTTCATCCAACTCTTCTATAAATACCCTTTTTTGAGATTCGACATAGCCTTTCTTGTAATATTCAGCTGGATTGAGCAGCTTACCGAAGGCAAAGTCCTGAATCATGACGAGTTCTTTATCGTTTTCTATGTAAGCATATTTATGGTCAGGGTCTTCATCCCAGTCTTCTTCATATAATCCGAAAGCAGAAGCATTGATTTTCATTGTGTATGTTGTGACAACATTTTCTTTACCGTCTTTGGTTACGAGAGTGAGGCGTTCTAGGTAAGGTGAGTTGATGATAGAATCACGACGTTCTGTTGATATGTCGGATAGAAATGCTTCGAAGCGTACGTCTTTGAATGATGTGAGCAGGCTAAGAACGCGTACTGTATCGAAATCGATGTGAGAACCATCCATGAGGCTTTTCATCTCATATAAATAATCGCCTGTATTGTTGATGACGAAACTATTTTTAGGATCGTTTTTAAATTCAAGTTTCATAGAAGCTATGTCGTTGATATTATATGAGAAAATCTTATGGTCGCGCCAGTCTGTGAATTTAGCTGAGAAACGTGAGCTTATGAAACCTCTAAAACCGTGGATATGCACTATATATGCTTTTTCTGAGCCTTCTTTCAAGACATAAGTGCCAGTGTTGTCTTGTGTAACGTCACCAATATAAAACACCTTGGTAAGTTTTTCATGAGGGAAAAGTTTCACCTTATTGAACAAGTTTATTCTTGGAACTATTTGATAGATTTCCACTTTGGTATTGGTACCTGCCATACTGGTGATGACATTATCGTGTGATGCCAACGACACTGGCATTTTTATTCTCAACTTATCGAGAGTGTAAAGGATATTGTTGACCATGACAGGCTGAGCGTCATATTTTTCGTTGACAGTCCAACCCTTGTCGGTTCTTGTCAGAAGGACCTGATTGCCGCTCTTGTCGGCAAAGAACATTCTTGTAACAGATGCCGTATCGCGGACAGTAAAGTCGTAGGCCTCGCCTTTTAATGATGTTAAATATCTATTATTCCATAGCAGGATAGCTGCAACAACAATCAATAATGATGTTATGATTATAGCAATACTATTTTTTTTCATATAAATATTTATTTAGTGAATTTTCTTTTTCTAATTATTGCAAGTATGAATCCGAATATAACAACAATAGCACTTGGTATTACCACGTTTACGATTTGCCATAACAATACGTTGCTGTTGACTTTATTCATATCTAACAGACGTATCTTCAACTCGCGTGATCTTATTCCTATCAAGCCTTCGCCATCAACGAGGTAGCTCACTGCATTTTCGATAAATTCCTTGTTACCGTATGTAACCTGAGTATATTGGTCGAAACCGAGTGGTAGCGGGTATCCTTTAGGGATGTGGAATTGGTTACGTATGATGTCGCCGTCTGCAACAACAATCATAGATGTTGGCTTACTGCTTGTTTTAAATCCTATCTCTTGCGATTCCATTATACTTGATGTCATTCTGTTTTTATAAAGTGATTCAAACTCACCTTTCAACAGATAAGCCACGTTCTGACCACTCTGCGCGAACATACGTTTGTCAGGAGCCTGACGTAACATGCTGAGTGAGATAAACACTGGAGCTGGCGATATTTTTGTGTAATCGGATGTCTTCAACAGAGGTATCTTCTGAACATCGGAGTCGGAGATGACAGGATCGATAGAGCTGATAAAGTCGGCCTTGATAGGATTGATATTCTTAACGATATTGTTGTTGGACGCAGCATTCAACAATGGGAAGTAATACCATCTGAAATATTCTATCTGGGCCTGGCCTCCCATCTGACCTGTTCTCAGCGCTATTGCTGCACAGTTGAAATCAAGGAGGAGGTTTCTGTTAAGTCTTAATCCATATTTGAAGAACATATCATCGAGGTTGAGGTTAGCAGCATTGCCCATTGTTGATTCTGAGCTTTGGAGGCTATCCATCGTAGCATAGACTGGATCGACTAGCCACAATACTTTACCACCATACATCACATATTGGTCGATGATAAATTTATCTTTTTCAGAGAAAGGTTTTGTTGGTTTGGCAATGATGATAGCATCATAATTAGAGGTAATCAAGATAGTGCTATCGTGACGTTCGGTTCTTTTGTTGAGAGATGTTATCTGCTCGTTAAGAGTCACTCTTTCTACATTATATTTTTTAGAGAGAGTTTTTGTTATGTCATAGACTTCGTTCTCGTTCAATTCTCCGTGACCTTCTATGAATGCCACTGTAGGCTTCTTGAGTTGAGACAAGTCCTTGATAGAGTTTATGAGTTTGAACTCGAGGTTTTGTGCTGAGTTGTTCAATGTTGCTTCCGATGATTTGCCGATCTGAGTGTCGAGCAAATCGAGAGGCAATTCCTTATTTTTGTAGCTCACCAAGGCGCAAGGCCATATCACAATCTGCTGTGCACCGTCTTTGCTTTGTATAGACAATTCTGTAGGATTGAGTCCGCTTTGATATAAAATCTTATATGTCTCGCTTCTCTCGGCAGGGTCGTTGCTTTCTGATGGGTTGATGAAATCGTAATCGACATATTTGCTATATGCACGGAACTCGTCGAGCATTTCTTTTGTCTCTTTTTTCAGTTTTTTAAAACCTGCAGGAAACTCGCCTTCGAGATATACTCTAAAGTATACATAGTCATCGAGGTTTCTTAATATCTCTTTGGATGTGTCTGAAAGAGTGTAACGTTTTTCACTTGTGAGGTCGAAACGTGTATATATGAATGAACCGATAACATTGACAACAACGATTATAACCAATGTTATAATAAAAGATATAAGCTGATTTTTCTTTAGATTCTTACGTTCGTTTTTCATCTTCACCTCCTTTACCATTTACGACTTGACAAGACTAATTTTGTCATTGACAAGAATAAAACAATCAAACTTACGAAATAAAGAACGTCGCGAGTATCGATCACGCCGCGGCTTAATGAGCTATAGTGTGACGACATTCCGAGATGTTGTATAAACAAATCCACTTTGCCGAACAATGCCATCGAGTATATCATGTCGAAGCCTATGTAAAGGAATCCGCACAAAAATACTGACAATAAGAATGAGAGAATTTGGTTGTTGGTTGTTGAGCTACAGAAAAGACCTATTGATACGAATGCTGCGCTGAGGAAGAAGAGTCCGACGTATGAGCCCCATATTCCACCAGAGTCTACGTTACCAACAGGAAGACTGAGACAATAGACAGAGAAGAAATAAATCATTGTTGGCAACAATGCCAAGAGGACGAGGACTACGCCTGCCAAATATTTACCCCAAACGATCTGCCAGTCTGACAACGGCTTAGTGAACAGCATCTCAATAGTACCTGTTCTTTTTTCTTCTGCGAAGCTACGCATGGTGACAGCTGGCACGAGGAAAAGAAACACCCATGGTGCTAGGATGAAAAGGCTGTCTAAGTTGGCATAGCCGAAATTTAAGATATTGAAATCACTTTGAAAAACCCATAGAAACAAGCCAGTGATGAGTAGGAAAATCACCACCACCATGATACCAATGAGTGAGTTTAAGAAGTTACTTATTTCTTTTTTGAATAAAGCGTACATATTTTTGAAAATTAGCTTACAAAGATACGATTTTTTTAAATTTCAAACGCGTCCCACGGCATTCCTGATGGTTTAGGAGCTTTTATGTCGATAGGAGTCTTCAATGTTGGATGTTCAAAATGAAGTTTATAAGCATGAAGGCTTATTGATGCGTCAGGGTTGGAACGAGGGAATCCATATTTAAGATCGCCTTTGATAGGGCAACCGATATGGGCCAGCTGCGCTCTAATCTGATGATGACGTCCGGTAATGGGTTCCACTTCAAGAAGATAATAAGAGTCGGAGCTGCCGATGACACGATACCTCAATTGTGCAAGTTTGGCTCCTTTGGTGTTTGAGCTTACGATATAAGACTTGTTCTGCGACTCATTTTTTATCATATAGTTAGAGAGTTCGTCAGCGTCTTTTGGAGGTTTGTTCTTTACGACAGCGAGGTAAATCTTGCTAAACTCACGTTCTTTGATTTTCAATGTCATTCGGCTCAGTGCCTTGCTTGTCTTGGCAAAGATGACAGCACCACTGACAGGACGGTCGATACGATGTACCAATCCTGCGAATACATTACCAGGTTTGTTGTAAGTATCTTTTATGTAAGATTTCACGTCGTCGAGGAGACAGACGTCGCCGGTCTTGTCGCCTTGAACAATCTCTGAAGGCAGCTTGTTGACAATCAGCAGATGATTATCTTCAAACAACACTCTTTCTTCTATTGGTTTTCTCATAAATTAATATTGCTCGTTTTCATTAGGGAAGTTGAAGTCTTTAACATCATTAATATATGACTGAACAGAGTTCTTTATTCCGTCGTAGAGGTTATTGTATCTTCTCAGGAAACGAGGAGAGAAATCGTTGCTGATACCGAGCATGTCGTGAAGAACGAGTACCTGACCGTCGGTACCTGCACCCGCGCCAATACCGATAGTAGGAATTCTCAATGACTGTGTCACCTCAGCAGCGAGTGTAGCAGGAATCTTTTCCAAGACAATACTGAAACAACCTTTCTCTTGTAACAGAAGAGCATCTTCACGAAGACGTTGTGCTTCTTCATCTTCTTTAGCACGTACTATATAAGTGCCGAATTTGTTGATGCTTTGTGGCATAAGTCCAAGGTGACCCATCACAGGAATACCAGCACTGATGATACGTTCAACAGACTCCGCAATCTCACGGCCGCCTTCCATTTTGACTGCATTGGCTCCTGATTCTTTCATGATACGAATCGCTGAACTGAGAGCTTCTTTTGAATTGCCTTGATAAGTACCGAATGGCAAGTCAACAACAACGAAAGAACGTTTTACGGCGCGACATACTGATGAAGCATGATATATCATCTCATTCAATGTGATAGGAAGCGTTGTCTTATATCCCGCCATCACATTAGATGCACTGTCACCAACAAGGATGATGTCGATGTTTGATTCATCTAAAATCTTTGCCATTGAATAGTCGTATGCTGTCAACATGGCAATTTTTTCACCTCTGTTCTTCATGTTTTGAAGTACGTGAGTCGTTACTAAAGATACATTATGCGATAAATACATTTCTTTTATTTTAAAAAAGCAAAAATATATAAAAAAATAGTATCTTTGCCATTCTCAAATCATATTTAAATGAAAAAAAATAATTTGTATTTCTTGCTCTTTTTGATAACTTCAATGTTCGCGTTAAATTCATGCGAGACCGACGTAAATATATTTGAAGAAGGAAAAGAAACAACAGTAGTTTATGGATATTTGGATGTAGATGCCGACACCAACTACATCAAAATCACAAAGTCATTCATCGGCAATGCTGTGGACAATGCCCCAATTTATAGCAATAGTAATTATGATTATAAATTGGATGTTCAGCTGATAGGAAAATTTGCTGACATGCCTAACATCGTAACATCGACAGTCTTGGACACATGTTCTCTTTACAAACCGTACAACCCTGACGCATTATTTTACACAGGAATGAATCAAGGGCTTTATTTCACTACAAGAAAATTATTGGAAAATGAGAATTATAAACTGGTCATCAAACGTAATGACGGTGTAGAAATAACATCCAATGTCAAGACCATTAGTAATTCAAGCATTAAACAGCCAATCTATACAATACACTTCGAATCTCCACATTCCAATAAAATATCTTGGCTTCCAACAAATACGTCACATTTTCCTACATATTATGAAGTTGTAGGATATTTCCATTACAAACAACTCGACCCAGGATCTAATGACACAATCAACCACTCAGTGAAATGGTTTATGGGTTCTGGTACCGCCGACCAGTTGTGGAGCCAAAGCGATTATAGAATGAGTGTAAGTTATACACCTAATAATTTATATTCTCATCTTAAGGCAGATCCTAATATCGCAAATACCAGCTCTACTTACGTGCAACGTTTCGTTGATGATTTCGAGATAGTCATTTCTGCAACAGGTGAAGAATTGTACAACTATATATTGATACAAAATTCGACAGGCGCAATTCAAGACACTCCAGAATATACAAATGTGGAAAATGGCATTGGAATATTCTCTTCTCGTTCAGAATGCCATCATTTTATTGAAGTGCACGGACGTACAATCAATACTTTAATCAGAGACTATCCTGAATGGGGATTCCAAAAATTGCCAGGACAATAAATGCAGTTTTTGTCATTTTGTCATTAAAAAAATATTGATGTCAGATTTATAAATGGCATTAACTTGATTAATGTGTTATAAACCACCTAAACGGTGGTTTTTTTATTGTTTCATAACAAACATTGTGACATGAAAAAGTGTTTGGCATAATGATTGACAAAATCGCATCGCTGCCATGATATGACAGCACTACAAAAAAGAACAATTAAACAAACAATAAAAATAGGAGAAACAAATTATGTCAAAAATCATTGGTATTGACTTAGGTACAACAAACTCATGTGTTGCAGTTATGGAAGGTAACGAACCTGTAGTTATCCCTAACAGCGAAGGTCACCGCACAACCCCATCAGTGGTAGCATTTACAGACAACGGCGAACGTAAAGTCGGCGAACCAGCAAAACGTCAAGCTATCACCAACCCATTGAAGACCATCTACTCTATCAAACGTTTCATGGGTGAATCATACGACAAGATGGTTAACGAAATCGGCCGTGTACCATACCAAGTCGTAAAAGGACCAAACAACACTCCACGTATTGACATTGACGGTAAATTATATACTCCACAAGAAATCTCAGCTATGGTTCTTCAAAAAATGAAGAAAACTGCTGAAGACTATTTAGGCCAAACAGTGACAGAAGCTGTCATCACAGTTCCAGCATATTTCAACGACGCTCAACGTCAAGCTACTAAAGAAGCTGGCGAAATCGCAGGTCTTACAGTACGCCGTATCATCAACGAACCAACAGCAGCAGCTTTGGCATACGGTCTCGACAAGAAGAAAAACGACGTTAAGGTAGCTGTATTCGACCTTGGTGGTGGTACATTCGATATCTCAATCCTCGAACTCGGCGACGGCGTTTTCGAAGTTAAATCAACAAACGGCGACACTCACCTCGGTGGCGACGACTTCGACGGCAAAATCATTAACTGGCTCGCAGAAGAATTCATGCGCGACGAA
>JAZLEF010000061.1:0-20223 GCA_045615125.1 Bacteroidales bacterium | reverse complement strand
GCTGAATTCCATGACCTTCGTAAACGATTCTTCCATTTGCAGTCTTAAATTGAGGGCCGAGAGTATCGTTCTTCAGCAAAGTATCGTTCTTTGCTTTTTTAGAATAATCTATTTCTTGGATACAACGTTTACTTGGGATATAATACTTTGACACAGTGACCTTCATCTGGGTATTGTAATTCATTGGCAAGATATTTTGCACCAATCCTTTACCGAATGTTCTTTGTCCGACTATCACGCCTCTATCGAAATCCTGAATTGAGCCCGAGACAATTTCACTTGCCGATGCACTTGTTTCATTTACAAGAATTGCAAGAGGTATCTCTGTATCTTCAGGATCCATCTTGGTATAATAATTTCTATTTTGTTCTGGTGTTTTGCCTTGAGTATAAACGACGAGTTTGTTTTTAGGCACAAAGAGATTCACAATATCGACAGCTTCGTTGAGGAGACCGCCGCCGTTGCCTCTGAGGTCGATGACGAGACCTTTGAGTTCATTTTGCGACTTCATCTCGAGGAATGCTTCCTTCAATTCTCTTGCAGCGTCCTTAGTAAATTGATTAAGGATGATATAAGCCACACCGCCTTCTAGCACAGTGTAATAAGGAATGTTATCTATTTTGATTTTCTCGCGAGTAAGAGTTTTTGTTATTATGTTCTTCTCGCCTTCGCGTTTTATTTTAAGAGTCAATGTTGAACCAGGTTGGCCTTTAAGCAGTTCACTTACTTCTGCCACTGTTTTATTTTCAGTATTGACGCCGTTGATTTCCATGATTGCGTCGCCAGGAATAAGACCAGCCTTATGAGCAGGGAAGTTCTCGTATGGTTCAGAGATATGGACATTATTGTCGTAATATGTTATTATAGAACCTATTCCGCCGTATTCGCCCATGGTGAGAAGTCTTACGTCTTCTATTTCAGATTCTGGGATAAAGACTGTGTAAGGGTCCAGTTCTTTGAGCATTGCATTGATTGCTATCTCATTGAGTTCGGCAGGATTTATCTCATCGACATAATTTTGGTTAAGATATCTGAACACATTATTATATATATCGATGCTTTTTGAGATTTCAAAGTTATTTTGTTTTTCTTGAGCGCACAATGCGAGAGGAAAAACGAGCAAAGCTAATAAGAAAAGATTAAATTTCTTCATGACTTAAAATTTTAAGGAACGGGGTCGTAGCCGCTTCCGCCCCAAGGGTTACAAGATAAAATTCTTTTTATTGTCAGCCATCCACCTTTTATGGCGCCATATTTTTTTATCGCTTCAATTCCATAATTAGAGCAAGTAGGTGTATATCTGCAGTTTCTGCCAATAAAGGGAGATAAAGTCACCTGATATATGCGTATCAGTAATATCAAGAATTTAGCTGGCAGTTGTGCGATTATCTTCATCATGGAAATAAGCATTATTCAAACGCAAAGATAATTGTTTTATTTTCTTTTCTATCTCTTCGTACGATAAAATTATTGTTGCTGTATAAACAAGCGCGATGTCAAAAGTGATTTGCTGTTTTTCACATTTAACAATTATCTCTGATTTATTTCTTCTCCATGCTTCGCGTACGAGGCGTTTTACTCTGTTGCGTTTTACGGCACGATGAAATCTTTTCTTGGAGACGGAGACGAGGAAACGAGGGATGGAGGGCTCATCATTTTCCGAAGGATGTGCGTAAACAACAACACGAAAAGGATAAAAGTTAAAACCTTTACCCTTTTCGAATAATGTTTCTATCGCTTTCTTTTTATATAAGCGTTGTTCTTTCGGAAGTCCTTCGTTCATCGAAATTATTTTTTCTTGGCTTTTTTAATTTCGTTACTTATAAACTCTTCTATCGCCATATTCATTGAAGGGCAAGATGGTGTTGGCGCACTGAAGTTCAATGTGAAACCTGCATCTGTGATAGCCTTACATGTTGACTGACCAAAACCGCCGATGGCGACGTTTTCATCTTGGACGAAATTAGGGAAGTTGGCTTTCAATGAATCGATACCTGCTGGGCTGAAGAACACGAGCATATCATATTTGCTAATATCGATATGCGACAAATCGGCTGATACAGTGCGGAAGATAACTGCTTTTGTATAATCTAATTTAGCATCTGTGAGCATACCGTCATGATCTTCGGTAACCAAATTAGAACTTGGCAAGAAGTATTTCTCTTCTTTATGTTTCTTCATGATTTCAACGAGGTCAGCAAATGTCTGCTTACCGTAGAATATCTTTCTCTTTCTAAATTGGATATAACGTTGAAGGTATAATGCTGTTGATTCTGAAACGCAGAAATATTTCAAATCATCAGGTATTGTATAACGCATTTCTTTTGCAATGCGGAAAAAATGGTCGATAGTATTACGACTTGTAAGAATGATAGCTGTAAAATCAGTGAGCTTTACTTTTTCTTGTCTTAATTCACTTGCTGAAACGTCTTCTAATTTTATGAATTTTTCAAATTCAATATTGACGTTATACTTTTTAATGATAGTTTCGTAAGGAGTTTTGGCTACATCCGCAGGTTTTGGCTGCGACAAAAGGATTGATTTTATCTTCATCTACAAACTTTTTTATCTTTTACTAAAGTTATAAATCCACCGATTAAAATCACACAAGACACTGATTTACAATACTTCAAATAGCTTTTAAAATCATCTTAAATATAATCAAAACCGGTAAAATTTCGACGGTGCAAAGATACAAAAAAATATTTACAAAACTTAACTTTGACAACATTCGCACCTCAATTAATAATTTAACTAGACGTATGATAAAAAATATCGATAAAATTACAATAATTGACACACAAAAAAACTTATATGGATAAAAGAACAGCACCATCATTATCGGTATAAGAAGCAAGTTGAGAGAAGCCATTGCCGACACATGGAGATTGACGTGGAACGACAAAAGCGCATCATTTTTAAACAGCCACGAATAAAAAGATGTGATGAGATAATTGAAAATAAATACCGTTGTAACGACGAGTGCAATATCGAAGAAGAAACTTATATTATCATGCAAGATATCGTTGTCTCCGTATATGACGAATATTTTCTGAATAAACATCGACAACATCAACACGAAAGACACCACTATTGAAAGTGATATGATATTTAGGAAAGAACTGCTTTCGCGAATCATCTTCTCACCGCCACTTTGAAAAGGCATGATTATTATTGAAGCGAAACGACCTGGTGCCAAGAACTTATTCAAAACCACCATTATCATCACAATAAACAATATTGTAAAATTCCATCCTGCACTAACATACGAGACATCTCTGTGCTGAGGCCCACTCCATTCACCCGATGTTTCTGTTATAAATCTAAAATCCTTATACTGATTATCAATTTCTTGAAACTCCGTACACAAATACGTCAACGTATCGTTATCCGTAACGATTTTTGTAGTATCATTTTTCATATTGAGTTCAAGATTATTCATAAACATTTTTTCGGAATGCAAATTTACATCTTTGTTTTTTTCTTCGCAAAATTATGATATTTTTTTTTGAATTTTTAGAATAGATTATTACCTTTGTACGCTTAATGAAAATATTACAAATAAATCACAATATCATGGATCTCATAGAACAAATAAAACAAAATGCGCGTGAAAACAGACAACGCATTGTCCTTCCAGAAGGAGACGAACCAAGAACATTAAAAGCTGCTGATCAACTTATTGCTGACGGCATTGCTGATGTCATCCTCATTGGACCAGCACAAACCATCAAAGACATGGCTGCTGAATTTGAGTTAAAGAATATCGATAAGGCTTGTATCATCGATCCTAAAAACAATCCAGATAGAGATAAATACGCCAACTTACTTTTTGAAATCCGCAAAAGTAAGGGTATGACAATAGAACAAGCACAAGAATTGGCTGAGAATTTCATGTATCTCGGCGTATTGATGCTTAAGGCTGGCGACGCTGACGGTTTGGTAAGTGGCGCTCGCAGCACAACAGGCGATATGCTTCGTCCTGCATTACAAATCATCAAGACAGCTCCAGGCGTATCATGCGTATCAGGTGCTTTCATCATGTTCTTGCCTAACGACAAATATGGCACCGACGGTAAGATAGTATGCGCCGACTGCGCTGTTACTCCAGTACCAACAGCAGAACAACTCGCAGAAATAGCAGTATGTACAGCCGACACAGCTAAGAACATCGCTAAGATAGATCCAAAAGTCGCCATGTTGAGCTTCTCAACAAAAGGCTCTGCTAAACACGAAGATGTAGACAAAGTCATCAAGGCTACAGAATTAGCAAAACAAATGCGTCCAGACTTATGCATCGATGGTGAGTTACAAGCTGACGCAGCTATCGTACCATCAGTAGGCGCAAGCAAAGCTCCTAACAGCGAAGTAGCTGGCAAAGCCAACACATTGGTATTCCCAAGACTTGAAGTAGGTAACATCGCTTATAAACTCGTTCAACGTCTCGCTGGTGCAGAAGCTGTAGGTCCTGTTCTCCAAGGATTTGCAAAACCTTGCAACGACTTGAGCCGCGGATGTTCAATCGACGACATCTACAAACTCGTCGCCATCACATGCAACCAAGCAATAGCTCAAAAGAACGCATAATTCATAATTTTAGAGACGCGCCAATGCAACTACAATAAACACATTGACACGTCTCTTTTTCAACAATAAATTTTAACACAATAAAAGAAATGAAAGTTTTAGTTTTAAACTGTGGTAGTTCTTCAATCAAATATCAACTCTTTGATATTGATGATAATGGTCACAACGTTTTGGCAAAAGGTATCCTCGAACGTATCGGACTCGAGATGGGAGAGTTTACACATAAATGGAATGGTGAAAAATATTACGAACAACTTCCTATTCCAAATCACACAGCTGGTATCAGCATCGTTCTTAACGCATTACTCGATGAAAACCACGGCGTCATCAAGTCATTAGACGAAATCGGAGCTGTCGGTCATCGTTTGGTTCACGGTGGTGAAAAATTCACCAAGAGCGTTCTCATCGATGACAGCGTCATGGAACTCATGGAAGAACTCATCGACCTCGCTCCTCTCCACAACCCAGCATGTATGGCAGGCGTTAAGGCTGTAACAGAATTACTTCCTAACGTAAAACAAGGTGGTTGCTTCGACACTGCATTCCACTCAACAATGAAACCAGAGGCTTATTTATATCCAGTTCCTTACGAATATTACGAAAAATATCGCGTACGTCGTTACGGATTCCACGGAACAAGCCACAAATATGTTGCAGAAAATGCAGCTAAGTTCGTTGGCAAAGACTGGAACGACCAAAAAATCATCACATGCCACTTGGGCAGCGGCGCTTCTATCGCAGCAGTTCAAAACGGCAAATCAGTAGACACATCTATGGGCTTCACTCCTGTTGAAGGTCTTATGATGGGAAGCCGCACTGGCGACCTCGACCTCGGCGTATTCATGTATATCGCAGAAAAAGAAGGTTTCGACATGAAACAGATGAATACTCTCGTCAACAAAAAATCAGGTCTCATCGGTATTACTGGAACAAAACAAGACATGCGTGACGTAAGAGCTGGCCGCGATGAAGGCGACGAACGCTGCACATACGCATTCAACATGTTCAAACATCGCGTCAAGAAATATATCGGAGCTTACGCTGCTGTTATGAATGGTGTCGATATCATCGTCATGACTGGCGGTATAGGTGAAAACGCTTGGTTCATGAGAGGACCAATCCTCCAAGATATGGAATACCTTGGAGTTAAAATCGATATGGAAGCTAACGACGCAACAATGGGCGAAGCACGTATCATCTCAACTCCAGATTCAAAAGTAACAGTCGTTGTATTCCCAACAGACGAAGAATACATGATTGCAAAAGATACATACGACATCGTAAAAAATCTCTAAGATTTTTTACGAAGACTACAAGTCTACAAGACAACGAGTCAATAAGCAAAAAGAGTTCTTATAATTAAGAACTCTTTTTTTAATACCAACTAACTTGTAGTCTTGTGGTCTTCATTGGCTTATAGTCACCACCTCTACTGGCTGTGAGTTAGGCTCATCCAAAACCTGATATTGATATTTTACTTTAGCGAAGTCAATATCTTTCAAGTCAATCATTCTGATATTATTGTTATCAAATGTTTTATAATAGACTACAGTATTTGTAAGGTCTATAACAGAAGTCCATTGTGTAGCACTTGGCAAGTTAGGGATTTCATTTTTAGGGAAATTCATCCCGATTGGAATATCAAAGTTATTCAAGATATGGAAGCATTGAAGCATTGTCTCTCTTGCTGTAGCCAAAGTTGGAGCTGTTGACTTAAAGAAAGCCACTCTCACAAAACGTGATGGAGGTGTAAAGTCACCTGGCAATCCAAGGAAGCCGTTACCATGTCCTATTGGGTTTACCATAAAATCAGCCATTTTATGTGCAGGAGGATTTATAGGAGTAAGGTTGATGTAGTTACTTAAATTATTGAGATGCCATGGAAAATCAGGAGCATTGGTAATGACACCGATAGGATTGTCATAGATATGAGGGACACCATTTTCAATCTCTATGACTATCTGTTTTCCAGATTTGTCGCCTACTCTCCAGTGAATAGCTTCTTCAGAACCGTTGCCGCCCATAAGAGAAATGACACGTACCTTATTAATATTAGCTTTCACCTCATCAACAGTAGCGAACTGCGACAATATCCACGACACTAATTGCAAGTCGGCTATCGAAGTAGAATTGTACTTCTCATCATAAAGCAGATAACTGCCATAGTTGGGGAAATAGAACAAGCCCGCCGACAATCCTGCCTCATTAAGACCCTCGGCAACAAATTCCTTTTCATGTACAGCGAGTCCAACATAACCATATTTAGAATTAAATGTCATACCGTTTTTACCTTTAGGAGTAAATGAGGTCTGACTAAAATTACGAGGGACAACGACATAAACGCTGTTGAGATTTGTACCAGCCCATTCAATGGTTCTTGCTTGGAAGTATGAACCGTCGGCAGAGAACATAGAAATACCGGTACAAGCCTCTGCCTTAAATTGCCACGCAAAAAACAGGCATGCGATAATTAATAGCTTTTTCATAATCTTTAATTGTTTTTAGTGTGTGATAAACAACAAAGATTAGAAAATGTTCTAAAAAAAAAGAGACCCTTTCGAGTCTCTTCTTTATACATATTTATGTGTTATTATTCAACAACCAATTTCTCTACCATGCGGCTGCCATCTTGTTCGATGATGACAAAGTAGATACCTTTATTGATGTCTTGGATTGAAACTGTTGAAACATTATTAGTTGTTTCAAATTGTTTTACGCTACGACCTGTTATGTCAACAATGTTTACTTGAGCTGTTTCATTCATTACTGATTCGATGAAAATAACAGATGTTGCTGGGTTAGGATAGACATTGAATTTAGAAGCTAAAATTTCTTCACAACCTTCGCCTTGTGGTGTTGTTACATTTACTGTTGAGTGTGTCCATTCGTTTTCAGCATTTTTAGCTGTAGCGATAACAACATATTCTGTCAACTCTGCAAGGTCTTCGAAAATAATTTCTTGTTCACCTGTGTAAGGATTGTTATCAGCTTGTAATGTTTGAGCCATTGTTTCAAGGCCGACTTGGTCGAACATAGATTTTGATACGATACCTACGTGATATTCTTCTGTATAGATATTAGGTGTAGTTGTAGCTTTAACTTTGTAAGCATTCATTGCTTCTGCAACGATTTCAACGCCTGCTGGTTCAGCTGGTTCAGAACTTTCAACGCTTGTATAGATACGAGATGTTATCATTTCTGTGTTAACGTTACCGTCATATATATAACCGCCAGCTACGAGTTTACCATCTTTTTGCATAGCAACTTCACGTAAGTAAACTTCTGGATAGTCGAGGCCGTATGGGAGGTAACCTGTACCTGCAAATTCTTCGTTAAGATGACCGTCAGCTGTCAAGTTGAAAGCATATATACGCATTGCAGTGAGAGTTTGGTCATACCATAATTCAGCTGTGATAGCACCGAAGATTTGTCCGTCTGGAGCAATAGTGATGCCGTAGCAGTCGTTAGCACCATTTTCGAGTGGTTCAAGTCTTGCGTAACCGTCTACGCCGAAAGACGTGTCGATGTCGCCTTCTTTAGTAATACGAGTTACGTATGTTTCATATCTTAAATAAGGCTCGTTATCTAACCATGAGTGACCAGCGCAGAGGTAGTTGCCTTCGTTGTCAACTTGAATATCTAAAAGTTGTTCTGCGCCTTCACCGATGTTGAGTTCAACATAACCGTTTGTACCGAAGCTAGTATCTAAAGAACCATTATTTTTAACTTTGTATAAAGTAGCGCGAGTGCAGCCCCAAATTGTATCAAGTCTTGTACCACCAACAACGATTTTGTTGTTTTCAACGCACTCGACAGTGTAGCCGTATGAGCTGAAAGATTGGTGAGGAGCTATTTTAAGTGTACCGTTTGTACCGAATGAAGGGTCTGTTAAACCAGCAGTGTTATAACGTCTAACGAACAATGTGTCTGTATCGTTTTGTGTATAACCTGAAACAATACATCTACCATGTTCGTCAATTGCAATACCTGAGTAGTTGATACCATTGCCACCTTCACTGATAGCATAACCATTGTTACCATAGTTAACATTTTCAAAGCCGTTTTCATCTAAACAAAGAATGAAGCCTTTGCTGTCGCCATTGCTTGAGTCATAGATGTGACCTGCGATATATAACATTCCGTCAGGACCTATTTTAGCATCGTATGCTTCATTTTTATAAACCATTGGATCTGCTTTGTAGTATGAGATACCACCGTTGGCACCCCATGTTTGGTCGAGAGAACCATCAGGATTTTGGCGTGCTACGAATACAGCATAGTTTGTTCCTTCTGTTTGACCTTCACCTACTGTGATGATTTTGCCGTCTTCTTGTACAAGAATAGCCTTGATAAAGTCAAATCTTGAAGATGGATTGAAAGTAGCAATACCATTAGTACCAAATGACTCGTCAAATGTACCTGGATCTTGGGAGTAACCGCATAAAGCGAGCATGCACATGAGTGCTAACGTAAATAATTTTTTCATTTTTTAATAATATTAATTAGACATTAAATTTTCAAAATTGCCACAAAAATAACAAAAAAATTGATTTACACAATATGTAAAACTCAGTTTGTAATAATATTTTTCACAAGATAAAACAATAAGAATCACATACCTAATCTAACTTGTTTTTAAAAGCAATAAGAACAAAAAAAATCTTTTCTCAATAGACCTTCGCCTCTCCTCTTTTATTATATTTGCAAAATAAAAAACCGAATAATTATGTCGTTATTAAGAGTCATTTTGTCAATAATATTTCCACCATTAGCCGTAATGGACAAAGGCTGCGGCTCTATACTTATAGTTTTCCTATTAACATGCTGCGGCTGGATTCCTGGCGTAATAGCAGCTTTGGTAATATTAAACAGAAACTGATCAAGACATGATTAAAGAAGTTCAAAACATAACAATAGAGGATTACAACTATCCTCTTCCTGATGATAGAATTGCAAAATATCCATTAAGCGAACGCGACGCTTCCAAGTTATTGGTATTAAAAAACGATGAGATTCATTCTTCTCATTTTAGAAATATAGCAGACTTCCTGCCCAAAGATTCATTATTGATTTTCAACGAAACAAAAGTCGTAAGAGCACGTCTTCAATTCATCAAGGAAAGCGGTGCTGCCATAGAGATTTTCTGTCTCGAGCCTATTACCGGCAACGGAGATTACCAATTAGCATTCAGCAGCCAGTCACCTTCTGAGTGGAAATGTCTTGTAGGCAACTCACGCCGTTGGAAAAACGACAAATTATCTCTCAACGTTAATGTCAGCCAACAAGACACCAAAGCAACACTTTATGCAGAACGATTGGAGAAAAACGACAATTATTCCGTGATACGATTTTCTTGGGAGCCTGCAAACATGAGTTTCGCCGAGATATTAGAGGCCGCTGGCGAGATTCCTCTCCCACCATATCTACATCGTGAAGCAGAACTTTCCGACAGAGAACGCTATCAAACAGTATTCGCCAAACACGAAGGTTCTGTGGCAGCCCCAACAGCAGGACTACATTTCACCAAGGAGTTGATACAAGAACTCGAAGACAAGAGCATATCTTTCGAAGAAGTAACATTACACGTCGGTGCAGGAACATTCCGACCTGTATCTTCCGAGACAATAGGCGAACACGAGATGCACTCGGAGACCATCGTAGTAAAAAAATCATGTATAGAAAACTTAATAGAAAACTGCAATAAGACAATAATCCCTGTAGGAACTACTAGCATGAGAACAATAGAATCACTTTATTGGCTCGGACTCATGCTCATGGAAGAAGGCATGGAGGAACGTCAACTTCATCTCAACCAATGGTTCCCATATAAAGAAAGAGAATCTCTGCCTTCAGCCAAAGAATCTCTTTCATCAATAGTTAAATATATGGAACTACATAACATGTCCGATTTTCACGCAAGCACCGCCTTGATGATAGCTCCTTCTTGCAGCATCAACGTTGCAAAAGCTCTCATAACGAACTTCCATCAACCTAAGAGCACCCTGTTGTTATTAGTATCGGCACTTATTGGAGAAAAATGGAAAGAAGCCTACCAATACGCTCTCGACAACGACTTCCGGTTTTTAAGTTATGGCGACAGCTGCCTTTTCATTCCACAGCAACAGGTTCAGTGACAACTAGCCTAAAACCCACACCATGAACGGTGAGTATCTTAACGTTAGGATCTGCTTTTAGATATTTGCGAAGTCGAGCTATGAAGACATCCATAGATCTTCCAATGAAATAATCACTGTTACCCCAGATCATCTTAAGGACCTTCTTACGAGTAACGAGGTCGTTTTTATTGTCATATAAAACTTTAAGTAATGATGCTTCTTTTGTTGTAAGAGGCTGTTCCTGACCATGAAGAACAAGAATCATATTTTTTGCATCAAAGACAAAACGACCGATATTGATCTTTTCATTACCTAAAGTATATGAGAAAGGGTCGTTACGTTCAACGCGGCGTAAGACAGCCTTGATTCTCAAAAGCAGTTCCTCATTACTAAAAGGCTTGGTGAGATAATCATCAACACCATATTCAAAATCCTTCAGCATATTAAGGAACAAACCTTTGGAAACCAAAAATATTATAGGCATGTCTGGATTCAACATCCTGATCTGCGCAGCCAATGCAAAACCATCCATGCCAGTCATCTCAACGTCAAGGATACAAATATCCACATCATATTTCTTGAATAAATCAAGACCTTCAACACTCTTTCTGCTAGCATATACCTTATAATCAACAGCCTTTAAATTATCACTTATACTATTACGTAATTCAAGGTCGTCCTCAACAAGTAAAACTGAAGTTTTATTAAGAGTTTTCATAGTTAGTTGTTTTTGTCGTATAAACTAACGAAAGAATAAATTGTTTAAATGATGATTAAAATTTTTCTAATTATTTGTTTCTATTATATAAATATTTTGCGTAATCTAACAAGACATCCTTTCTTTCTGAATCAACATCGAGTTTTGTAATAAGATCCATTGTAGCGACAGTGAACATTTCTTCAATCTCAGCCAACACCTCATGTTTCACCGCATATTTATCATATATTTCCAGCACTCTCTTGATCTTTTCTTCGTCACGACCCTTTGGCATCTTGAACAACCTACGTAATTCTTTCTCATCTTCTTCAAAAGCCACACCGAGCGCATAAAGATACAAGTAAGTCTTTTTGTTATCAGAGATATCGCCACCTATCATCTTTCCAAACACATCAACATCGGCATAACAATCCAAGACGTCATCCTGCAATTGGAACGCCATACCTATATCAACGCCAAAATCGTAAATAATCTTTTGGCTTGCTTCATCAGCACCGGCAACTATAGCACCTATCTTCAATACAGAACCAAGAAGCACAGCGGTCTTCAAACGAATCATCTCGAGATATTCTTCCAACGTAACATCGTCACGAGTCTCGAAATTCAAATCAAGCTGCTGACCTTCACATACCTCCAAAGCCACTTTACACAATTCAGCAAAAACCTCGTAGCGATATTTGTTATTAGTATTTAAAACATATTGAAATGCTTTTATCAACATAGTGTCACCTGAAAGAATCGCGACGTCAGTACCCCATTTTTTATAAACAGTCTCCTTACCGCGACGTATCGGAGCTTGATCCATAATGTCATCATGAACCAAAGTGAAGTTATGGAAAATTTCAGCAGCAACAGCTGGCACCATACAATCCTCGATATTACCACCAAAAAGGTCACATGCGAGCAAACACAATGTCGGACGCATTCTCTTGCCACCCTGACGAAGTATATAATCTATAGGAGCATACAACTCTTCTGGATGTCCTTCAAATTTTTGATTATTGATATAATCTGTTATTAAATCTTGAATTTTTTCTACACTTAACATAATATTTCGTTTTGTTTAATATTCCTTTATAATAATTTTAGCGTCTATTTTACATAAAAACATCATATAAAATCGAAAGTTCAAAATTACAATTTTTAATACTACAATGATTAAAAAAATGGTGCGAAATTTGTAATATTTTTATAAAATTTTAACACGATGAAAACTTTAAAAATCATAATCCTGAGTCTGCTCATCACTGCAGCGACACACCTCAACGCCCAAAACACACAATCTACTCAAGAACTCGACAATACTATTGACAAACTGATTCCAAAAGCAAAAAAGAACAAACTCAACGACAAGCAGTTAGCTTTATTCACCAAATCATACCACGAAGCCAATGAAATTGACCATCAAGTCATTATGAAACTCAAAGAGTCAGGACAGCCTGAAATATGGATTGAAATATTTTACAGACTGACTTCCATCGACAAGAGACAAACCAAAATCCTAACATTGCCAGACAACATCAAGTCAGCAATGAATTTCAAGCGACTAAACCTCAATAATGAAATCAACAACTCTAGACAAAAGGCTGAGATATACATATACGCCAAAGCCAATCATCTGTTGAAAAACATAAACGAAGAAAACTTAAAAGAAGCAAAACTTCTTGTAAACCAGCTTCGTAAAATAAATCCTCAAAACGACAACATCGAGGAATTGATGATAAAACTTGCCGTTATGCCTAACGAACGAATTTTATTATCCGTTGATTCTAACGATGAAATATTCCTTCCAGAAGATTTAATACAACTCATTTTAGATTTTGACAACACAACCATCTACGGTGTACCTTTCGATATTGTCGCTAACGAAAGCACAGACTACGACATGATAATCCGTATCATGATTGACTCAAAATTTTTCTCACCTAAATGCAGCGAAACTGTAATTCACGAAGAAAAGAAAGAAAATTTAGTAGCAAAAGTAAGCCATCATAACGTAAGCAAATCTGCTATATTTTTAGGTAAAATTGAATTTATTGACGTCAAAAACAAGCAAATCTTAATCAACACCCCATTTGATGTCAGCTCATATTACAAGCAAGACTACATAGAAGTGGAAGGCGACAAAGCTGCCTGCTCAGAAGAGACACTACAATTATTAGAGCAAGAAGTCGTTGATTTTCCATCAGATAACACACTTTTAAAAGGAACTGCGAGAGAGTTAAACAACATCCTAAAAAACATTTTTCAAGAAAAATAAAAAAAATTAAAAAAAAGTTTGGTGGTTTAAAAAAAAGTCGTATCTTTGCACTCGCAAAACAGAACAATTGCAGGCCGGCGTAGCTCAGCGGTAGAGCACGTGATTTGTAATCTCGGGGTCGGGGGTCCAAATCCCTCCGCCGGCTCAAAAAAAAAGAGGATGAAAAATTCATCCTCTTTTTTTATTCCTAACAATAATATCCACAAAATAACACGAATCGCTCACAACATTTCTTAGTGAACGATTCGTGCATTTTTATTGGATGATATTTTTTACCAGTTAAGGATTTTCTTAAAATCGTAATCTTCTGGATTTGCAACGTATTGCTTTGCTGCTTCATAGTCTGCTGGTGTCAGATATTGGAGACAATCGCGGAACACGAGTTTTGCCTTTTCGCCATTCATATTAACGAGACGTGGCTTAACTTTACCGTTTTCATCTTCTACATCTTTAAGATACAATGGCTTAACCTCACCTTTGTTATCAGCTGTAACCATAGCACCTGATACGCCTTCGTCAAACAATTGTTTAACGCCATAACCCAAGATGCTGCAATAGAACAAGTCAAATGCACCTGGATCAACGCAACGCACCTCATAACCTATTTCAACAGGACGACTCTTGATTGAAATACCTAATTCGTTGATACGTTTTTGCAATAATGTATTGAAGATATGAGCTTTACTTACATTACCAAGTTCTGGGTGACCATGGTCGTCGTATGTAAAGTTAACGCCAGAGTTGTTGATTTCCTCGTCAGTCATGAAATGGAACACGCCTTCACTGATGATAGCGACACCATAGTTAATACCCAAAATTCTACGTTTAATCATCGCACTGATAACGAGTTTAATAATACGATCGAATGTAACTTCAGTATTATAGAACATTTCAGGGATGATAATCATAGGATAATGACAAGCTGCGCCCATTCCAAAAGCAAGGTGACCAGCTTCACGACCCATAGCAGAGACAAGGAACCAGTTTCCACTTGTACGTGCATCTTCGTATACAGTCTGTGAAATTCTCACGCCAGCTTCTTTTGCTGAATAATATCCGAATGTTGGAGTGCCTTCTGGAAGAGGAAGGTCGTTGTCGATAGTCTTAGGAACGTGAATGTTTTGAATCTTTACGTTATTAGCAGCCAAGTATTTAGAGATACGATTAGCTGTTGAAGCAGTATCATCACCACCTATAGTAACCAAAAGTTTCACGTTATTCTTAACGAAGAAATCTGTGTTAAACTCTTCGTCTTTTGGTTTATAACGGCTCATCTGCAACGCAGAGCCACCCATTCTTTGAATTTGATCTGCGTATGCAAAATCCATCTCAACAATTCTAGGATTAGCTTTGAAGAGATTTTTATAACCTTCTTGAAGACCGATTACACGGTAATTATCTTTCAAGAAAGTTTTAGCTACAGTACTGATAACAGTATTAATACCAGGAGCTGGACCACCTCCAGCGAGAATTACTATTGAAGGATTCATATCAATATTTATTATGTTTTAGAAAAATCAAAATATACCTGCAAAGGTAAAAATAATCTTCCTAATTTAAAGAAAAAAAACATCAAAAAAATCCATTGATTTTAGCATAAAAAATTGTAACTTTGTCGATTGATTATCATCAATTATTTTTTCAGAAAATTGATATTAGATTGAAGTATGTATAGTTTTATCTCCGGTAAGGTAGCAGAGAAAAACCCTGCTTATGTAGTTATTGACAATCAAGGAATTGGATATTTAATTAATATTACATTAAATACATTCACTGCCATTGGCGAACAATCGGAAGTCAGACTTTATGTACACCTTGCTATTCGTGAAGACGCTCATGTCTTGTATGGTTTTTACACCGAGGAAGAGCGTTCTTTGTTTTTGCTGTTGATAACCGTCTCCGGAGTTGGCTGCAACACCGCTCGTCTGATATTATCATCATTGACAGTAAGAGAGACAATTGACGCTATTTCCAGCAACAACACAAAGGCCATACAAAGCATAAAAGGCATAGGCGCGAAGACAGCACAAAGAATCATTGTCGACTTACAAGACAAGGTTTCAAAACTTAGCATATCCGAAGGCGAAAAAACACCTGTAGGATACAATACATTAAAAGAAGAGGCGTTATCTGCTTTGATGGTCTTAGGTTTCAGCAGGACAAGCATTGAAAAAGCATTAGACAAACTAATGTCACAGATGGAAAATCCTAATGTAGAACAATTGATCAAAGAAGCCTTAAGATTATTATAAGTTATTGTTATTCAAGTATGAGAAGATCGTTTTTAATAAATATCAAACACGTTTTTACGCTTTTATTATTGTTCGGCGTAGTCATGTCATGTCTTGATTTAAAGGCACAAACATCAGACACAACAAAGCTCATCTATCCTATCCCTTACGACGATGGAGACCCATTCAACCACGATAAGAACAAATCGGGATTTTATCTACAGGAACCATCCAACATAACACGTGAAGTGGTATATGACCCATTAACAGGACAATATACCTTCTACAGCAAGATTGGCGACTTCATGTACCGCGACCCTCAGACCTTGAGTCAGGACCTCTACATGAAATATCAAAACGAAAAATCCATCAGCGAGTATTGGAAAGAACGCCGTGAGACAATGGGCGGCGGCTCAGGTGATGGCAACCAGCTTATCCCAACGATATACGTTGGAGGAAAGGCTTTCGACAAGATTTTCGGAAGCAACACCATCGACATCAAACTACAAGGTTCTGCCGATGTGACATTCGGATTAAAAAACCAAAAACGTAACGACCCTTCTCGTCCTGTAGAATTACAAAGCACAACAAACTTCGACTTCGACGAAAGCATACAACTGAGTGCTGCAGCTAAAATAGGCGACAAAATCGAATTCAAATTAAATTACAACACCAAGACCCAATTAACCTTCGACAACAAATTCAGTTTAAAATACGAAGGCGATGAAGACGACATCATCCAACTTATTGAGGCTGGTAATGTCAGTATGCCTCTCAAGAGCTCTCTCATAACAGGTACACAATCACTGTTCGGTATCAAAACAAAATTACAGTTCGGAAAGACAACAGTAACATCCGTCATCTCATATCAAGAAAGTGAGACACAAAACATAACAGTAAGCGGAGGTTCGTTAAGCAACGAATACGAAATAGAATGTCTCGACTATGAAGAAAACAGACACTTCTTCCTCAGCCAATATTTCAGAGATAACTACGAAAAAGCATTGGAGAACCTTCCTCTCGTAACATCAGACATCAACATCAACAAAATTGAAGTCTGGGTCACAAATACAACATCAAACTACGAAAACTGCCGTAATATCGTTGCTTTTACCGACTTAGGTGAAGGCAAAGAAGAATGGATATATAACGACAACAAAATACAACCAACAACCTACGGTGCACAATATCCTGACAATGCAACGAACTCCTTGCTCAGCAACATGGACGAAAACTCAATAAGATCGTTGAATAGCGTCACTTCATATCTTACATCACAAGGATATACATCAGGAAAAGACTTCGAGAAATTACAGAAAGCAAGAAAACTGAGTTCATCAGAATACGTACTTAACAGCAAGTTAGGTTTCATCACATTGAACATCAGCTTAAACGCAAACCAAACACTGGCAGTAGCTTACCAATACACCGTCATTGGTCAAGACAAGGTGTATCAAGTCGGTGAGTTCTCAGATCAAAACATAGCAGACCCTAACCTCTTAGTCACAAAATTATTAAAGAGCACTACCATCAACACCAAGATGCCTATGTGGGATCTTATGATGAAAAACGTATATAACATCAGAGCTTATCAAGTAAGTCCAAACGATTTCGTCATGAACATCTTGTATTTAGGCAACGAAAATGGTGTTGCAACAGGATACTTCGCTGATGCAGAAGGCGACTTAAAAGGAAAGTCACTCATACATCTCATGAACGTCGATAACTTGAACTCACAACAAAATCCTATCGATGGCGGCGACGGTCTGTTCGACTTCATCAACGGTGCAACGACTACCGGAGGTACCATCAACTCCGCTACAGGACGTATCTACTTCCCTGTTCTTGAACCATTCGGACAACACATAAGAAAAATATTCGCCGACAATCCTGCTCTCGCCGACAAATACGCATTCGACTCTTTATACACATTAACAAAGTCATCGGCAGAACAATATACTGACAAAAACAAATTCAGATTAGAAGGTCACTACTCATCATCATCAGGTAGCGAAATCAACTTAAACGCACTCAACGTATCACCAGGTTCCGTCACCGTAACAGCAGGCGGCGCACCTCTCATCGAAAACGTCGACTATACCGTTGACTACACACTCGGTCGTGTAACAATATTAAACGAAGCATTACTCAACTCAGGAGCCAATATCAACATTTCATTGGAAAACAACACAGCTTTATCAACCATGAAAAAATCATTCATGGGAGCTAGAGTTGAACACGAGATAAATCCAGACTTCTTGATTGGTGGAACAATATTACACCTCAACGAGAGATCTTATACAACAAAAGTCAACTATAACGACGAACCATTATCTAACACCATCTACGGCTTCGACTTCAATTATCAAACAGAGTCACAGCTCTTGACAGACCTCATCGACAAATTACCATTCATAGAGACCAAACAAAAATCTAGAATCTCTATCTATGGTGAATTTGCTCAGTTCATACAAGGCATCAACAAAGAAAACGATCAAACTGGAACATCGTACATTGACGACTTCGAAGGCGCCAAATCAACAATAGACCTCCGTCAATGGTCAACATGGCATATAGCAAGTACACCTCAACATCAACATACACTCTTCCCAGAGGCATACTCCACCATGAACCGTGACTACGGCAAGAACCGTTCTAAGTTAGCATGGTACACCATCGACCAGTCTGTATTCTACAACAGAAGTTCACGAATTTTCCCATCTAACATTGATGAAGACGAATTGTCAGACCACAGAGTAAGACAGGTCCTTGAGACTGAAATTTTCCCTAACAGAGACATACAAGCTGGTGTATCAACCAACGTTGCAACACTCAACTTGGCATATTATCCTACATTAAGAGGACCTTACAACTACGACACTGAAAACCTCAACCCTGATGGTCCATTCTCTAACCCAGAAGATAGATGGGGCGGTATCATGAGAGCTATCGAATCGTCAGACTTCAACTCAACCAATGTTGAATATATCGAATTCTGGATCATGGACCCATTCTTTGAAGGTCAGGACCAAAGCAATGTCGGTAAGTTGTATTTCAACCTCGGTGATATTTCTGAAGACATCTTACGTGATGGAAGAAAATCATACGAGAACGGATTGCCAACAACAGCTGATGTCGTCAATGTTGACACAACAAATTGGGGTCGTGTCCCATCATTACAAGCTCTTGTAAATGCCTTCGACTCAAACCCTCAATCAAGAATCTATCAAGACGTCGGTTACGATGGCTTATCAGATAGTGATGAACAATCTTTCTTTGAAGAATATCTTAACATATTAGAAACCAAGTTAAACAACGATGGTTTTAAGGATGTTATGAATGACCCTTCATCCGACAACTATCTTCACTTCAGAGATCCTATGTATGACGAAGTAGAGAAAGGAAGCATTTTGGAACGTTATAAAGAATATAACGGCAACGAAGGCAACTCCCCTGCTGATGAAGACGCAGAATATACAACATACAACTCCCCACTTCCTGACGTCGAAGACATCAACAACGATAATACACTCAGCGAATCAGAGAACTACTATCAATACGAAATCGACCTCGACCCTAACAAGATGTTGAAGGCCGGACAAAACAAGATCTCCGACATTCGCACAGCAACAGTCACAACATTAAACGGTGACGTCAAAGAAATCAAATGGTATCAATTCCGTATCCCTATCAGAGAACCTGATAAAATTATCGGTAACATCGAAGGATTCTCTTCTATTCGTTTCATGAGAATCTTCATGAAAGGTTTCCACAACGACATCGTGATTCGTTTTGCTACATTAGACCTCGTAAGAGGAGAATGGAGAACATACAACAACTCTATACTCGCTCCTGGTGAATACATGCCTGGCGACCAGACAAACAACACATTGTTCGAGCAATCTGCTGTCAACTTAGAAGAAAACAGCAGCCGTTTGCCTGTGCCTTACGTCATTCCTCCTGGAATATACCAAGAAGTATATAGAAGCGCATTATCAACAATGCGTCAAAACGAACAAGCATTACAACTCTCGGTAGAAAACCTCGTCGATGGCGATGCAAGAGCAGTTTATAAATCAACAAGTTTCGACTTCAGATATTATAAGAAACTTAAGATGTTTATACATGCTGAGAAAATGTATGAATATGACGATGTTGAAAACGGAGACCTTACAGTATTCTTACGTTTCGGTTCCGACTTGACCGACAACTATTACGAATACGAAGTTCCTCTCACATTCACTGATTGGTACACTTCATCAACAGAAGATACCAAAATATGGCCAGAAGAAAACTATGTAGAAATAGACT
>JAZLEF010000060.1:0-3242 GCA_045615125.1 Bacteroidales bacterium | reverse complement strand
TATTAATGATGCCGGCTATTACAGAATGGAATTTTTGGTACAATAATCATTAATGATAACAATGTTCCTTCCGTATAGGATATTAGTAATTTTTTTTAATAATAACTCAAAAAAACTATTATGAAAGCACACCTTTTTATCTTAGGGAAAAACAAGTTCATCAAACAGATTCTCTGTAGACTTTACTGCTGCAATATTTACAGAGAATAAATAAAAATCATTAGTGAAATAAATTATTTAAAAAAAACATAAAAACTATAATCATGAAAAAGAAAATATTTTTTATAACCGCATTATTGGTCTCTTTGGGGCTCAATTCTCAAACTTTCAACTTTAATTTATATGAAGATATTGATGGAAAAAATGGTTACTCAAATGCAATCATGGAAGCTGAAGATGGCAATTTCTTTATGTCAGTGTCATTCTATGGCGATGCAAATCTCAATGTTGTCAATAGAATAGTAAAAATCAATAGTGATGGCGAACTCATAAACTCCAACAATATTGAAATCAAAGGAAAAGGACATGGCGAACACAGAGGTTTCTATCCTTTTTTCCGTAATCCTAACCAGCCTGAAACAAACGTTTATGTGTATTTTACCTACGGCGAACCTACTTGTTATAACGCCATAGTTTTCGACAACAACCTTAACATTAAAAAACGTATAAGCACTCCAATGCCTTATTCAGATGTTGTCGATGCTAAAGAATTAATCACCAAAGACACAGAACGTTGCATACTCGACAGCGAAAATAATATTGTTGTAATGAAAAGATTTGATGGTAGTCAAAACTTTCTCTTTGTCAAAATGGACCTCGATGGAAATATCATAGCACAGAATGAGGTAAAGATAGATTTAAATTTAGAAAAATCTACTATACCATACCACGCTCTCACAATATACAACGAAAATCCTTTGCAATATGCATTCTCTTTTACACAACCTGCAGGTCTTGAAAAATTATCTATAGTTGTTCTTGATGCAGATTTTAATGTTATAGACAAGGATCAAAACAATGTGTTGCAACTCTATAGAGATTATGAACGCATTAACGTAATGGGCTATGATGATGAATCATACCTTACTTCAACGTCGCAGTTCAGCGTAGGAGATCAAATCTCATATTCAATCAATTTAAGAAAAATGAATAAGAGCCATGAACTTATCAATGAATATGAACACAGATTCTATCGAAGCGAAGATAAAATTCCATATTTGTATGGCAAGAACATATTGAAAACAGAAGACGGTAATATCTTCTGGATATACTCTCTTACAAGAGATGCTCGCGATGGTCAAGACTTGTATATTTCATACTTTGACAAAGACTTGAATCTTCTTTGGGAACGTAGAGCATGTGAATATATGAGCCATAACGCTGACATCTTATCAGCAATAGTACGTAATGATGGTAGCTTGGTGTTGAATGGAAACGGCAAAGGTTGGCATGAAGGAGAATTAGGTTTCTTTACTATCATAATGGACAAAAACGGCCAGCCGTTAAATGTTGAAGAATCAATGGAGTTACGCCCATATAGTTTCTACCCAAACCCAGCGACAGATGTCCTCAACATTCGTTTCTCACCAGACGTCAATGTTGAAAAAGTAGAAATCTACGGCATGGATGGCAAACTCTATCACGAACAGAACTTCAATATGGAGACTATCAATATCAATAGTTTATCAAACGGTATCTATATGATGAAAGTCGTTATGGACAACGGAAATACATATACAGATAAGATTGTGGTAAAATAAGGGAACGAGAACGAGGACGAGAACGAGGACGGGGACGAGAGTTTAATCCAAATCTTGTCCTCGATTCTCGTTATATTAAAATGAAGATATATTTAAAGGCGTAATAACTAATAGTCTTTATCGTTCAAATTCTAAAAAGAAAGATGATGCATAAGAACTTTTAAATTATGATATAGTAGTTTAATGGTTCTTCTGAGGTCCTGTGTTTTAAAAAATGATAATCATCAAAGTGCCGAAGATACGACAGAAAAGAATCACGCAATTCTGTCGTGCCTACGGAACTTTGATTTTTTTGTAAACATTTTTTGCAGGGGTTCTTTTTTAAAGACGCCACGGGGTGACGTCTCTACAGGAATGCTGCAATCCCAAGGATGTTTCTTTAAAATTCTAAATTTTCACCCAAAGTCGCAAAGTAATTCTCTGCGTTGTTCAGCGTCTCTGCGAGAAGAAAATTCACTTCGGCAACTCAGCATTCTATGCTCATAGCTCGCAGTTCGGTGCTTATCGCCAATGCGTTAGGGATTGGAGCGGCATCCTTTTGGAGGCGGAAGCTGAAGGCGGAGACGGAAGCTGGAGGCGGAAAAAGATATAGCGGAAAGCCCGACGGCTTCGCCGGAACGCCCAAAGAAGGGAATTAAGGAACTAAGGAATTGAGGATATGAGGAGTTAAGATTTTTTGTAGAGACGTCACATTGTGGCGTCTAAAAATGAGAAACGTTGTATAAACTTTGCGTTTCTTTTGCGTTTTGCGAGAGTGGAAAATGTTTCGTAGATAAAAAAGTAGGGATGTCACACCGTGGCATCCCTTGTTATATATTATTGACAAAGTCTGTTGACCGTTGTCTGTAGTCTGTTGACAATTATTGCATCTTTGCAAAATGTTGATAGAAAGCGATGATTGTCTCGATTCCTTTGAAGAAGTGGTCGACTCTGTAGTTTTCGTTAGGTGAGTGGATAGCGTCTGAACCTAAGCCGAAGCCCATCAAGATTGACTTGAGACCGAGAACTTTTTCAAAAGCAGAGATGATTGGAATACTGCCGCCGCTCTTCATTGGGATAGGACGTTTGCCGTATGTGTCCATATATGCTGCTTCAGCTGCCTTGTATGCTGGCAAGTCGATAGGACAACCGTAAGCTTGTCCGCCGTGCATTGGAGTGACCTTAACTGTAACGTATTCTGGTGCTACGCTTTCAAAATATTCTTTGAATAATACAGAGATCTTTTCATGGTCTTGGTTAGGAACCAAACGGCAAGAGATTTTAGCGTATGCTTTTGAAGGAAGAACTGTCTTTGAACCTTCGCCAGTGTAGCCGCCCCAAATACCGCAGAGGTCGAATGTTGGACGGATACCGACTCTCTCGATTGTGGTGTAGCCTTTTTCGCCGCGTAATGCTGTGACGCCAACGCCTGCTTTGTATTCTTCTTCGCTATATGGAGCCATGTTGAGCAATTCGCGTTCTTCTGCTGTTGCTTCGATGACG
>JAZLEF010000059.1:0-38433 GCA_045615125.1 Bacteroidales bacterium | reverse complement strand
TTACCAGCTGTGAAAGACCAGTTTTTGTTGGCATGATAAGAAAGAATCATAAAGTCTGTTTTGGAGCTTCCTGCGTACATATCGATTCTTTGACGCACGCGATATGAAAAGTCTTGAAGGAAAGAGCCTTTCATTTCGAAGTTGAAATACTTACCGTCGATGCCCGAAGTTGATGATTCGTTTTCATTGAAATAATCGAAGTCGGCGCGGCCTTCAATTGATAATTTGTCGATGGTAAAATTTTTCTCTTGAGAGAACCCGATGTTATTGAAAGCAACTAATAACATCAGTAAAAGTGCTAAAGATAATTTTCTCATTTTATAATTTGTTTTTTTATTCCTATTCGTTTAATTTTGCTTCGCTTCTTAATACGTGGCGCATTTCGGTGATGATAGCCGATGATTCTTGAATAATATTGAGGTATAATAATGCCAAGTCAATATTTTCCTTGTTGTTTTGTATTCTGTTCATCTGTTCGTGGCTCATCTCTGTAACGTTTCCTTCTCTAAGTCTGATGCGTTCCATGATGGCATCGACATCTTTATATTCTGAAGTGTAGATTGTTATGTCGGCAGCATCTATCGACCAGAATACTTTTTCCTTGAGACTTTCCACCTCAGGAAGATATTTCTTGTCTAATGGAGTGAAGCTGTTATCCACATATTCCTTGCAAGGGTCACAAATTCTTCTCAAAGAATAGAGAATCTGTTCGATACAGTTATACGAGATATGGAACCATGTGTTCTTGTTCATCATCTTATCGTCGAGGCGACGCATTATCATGATTTCCTTTCTCTTGAGCTGTTTCATTATCTGCTTAGCGTCGCGGCAGTCGTTGGATGCTTTCTTCAATGTCTTGATGTCTTCTTTCACGAAAGCGTCAACGATGTTGGTATATACATCTTTTATGATGTTAAGCATTCTGTTCATGCTTTCTTTGTTATGTTGTACGAATGACTCGTATATGACTTCTTGCTCGCTTGCGTTCAATGCTTTTTCGAACAATTCGTCATTGTCTTCGTTCTTGTTTGTCTTTGCTCTATTTTTGATGATGATGAATACTGCGAGAGCAATCATCGCTATCATTGCAACCACGCCGCCGAAATAGAACAACATAGCGATGACGAAGCATATCAAGAAAGCCACTATCGCAGTGATAAACCATCCGCCGATGACAGAGAACATACCTGTTACGCGATATACTGCGCTTTCTCTCGACCAAGCGCGGTCTGACAATGACGCACCCATTGTTACCATGAATGTGACGTATGTAGTTGACAAAGGAAGTTTCAATGATGTTCCGAGAGCGATAAGCATAGAAGCGAGAACGATACTTACCGAGCCTCTGATGAGGTCGAAGGCAGCGTTTTCTTCGAGTATCATCTCTCTGTTGTCGAAACGTTTTTCAATCCAGACCTTCACTTTTGCAGGCAATATGCTGTCAATAGCATTAACCATATTGTTTGTGAATCTTACCAATGCACGTGCGATAGCTGATGAACCGAATGACTCGTTGCCGCCGTTTTGTTTTGATAAGTCTAATGAAGTCTGAAGAACGATTTTTGCTTTTTTAGATGTCAACAATGTGAAAACCATGACGAGACCTGCAATTATGATGTATATAGTGTTGGCTGCTGACATGGTATTGAGTGAGCCCATAGAAAGTGAATCCATTGCCACGCCGCTGTTCTTGACGTCGATGTAAGTGTCGAGGCCAGCGAGAGGCACGCCAATGAAGTTGACGAGGTCGTTGCCTGCGAATGCCATTGCGAGAGCGAATGTTCCAATCAAGACGACGAGTTTAAGAACGTTGACTTTAAGGAAAAACAGAATTTGTATCAATACTGTGAAGAAGACGAAACTTGCTCCGAGGAGTTGCAATGTATGTGTGTCAATCCAGTTTTTTATGTCTGCTGTCATGAACGCTGCGCCTTTCATACCTTTGATGAGCATGAAGTAAATCAATGCTGTCGTTGCTATTCCGCTGAAGATGCCTATCTTCCATTTAAGATTCTTTTCAAAGTTGAATGAGAAAATGAGACGTGTGATGTATTGAACTATCATACCGAAGATAAAAGCAATAGCGACAGAAAGGAATATACCCACTATCATTGTCAATGCTTTATCTGTGTTAATGAGTTCTGCCAGACCGACATCGAGAGCACCGCTGCGCATCTTAATCATGGCGATTGCTACCGTAGCACCGAGCAATTCAAATACAAGCGAAACTGATGTTGACGTTGGCAAACCCAAGGTGTTAAACACATCCAACAATATGAGGTTGGCGATCATAACCGCCAAATAGATGTAAATTATTTCGTTGGCGAAGAAATATTGAGGTGAGAAAACTCCGTTTCGGGCTATTTCCATCATGCCGTTGCTCATGAGAGAGCCGAATATGATACCGAAAGAAGCGATGATCGTGACAGCTCTGTAAGATGCTGATTTTGTTCCTACAGCGGCTGACATAAAGTTTGTAGCGTCATTGCTGACACCTGCGACAATACCTAAAATTGCCAATACGAAAATAAATACAATTACGATTGGAAGGAATGTTTCCATACTTTTCTCAAATTAAAAAATTTGGGACAAATATACTGATTTTTTCAAGTCATTAACAAGTGAAAAATCAGAAAAAATAAAGAATTTACAAGAGATGAGAAGCGGTATTTTCTATATAAAAAATCAGGAGTCGCCAAATTATATGACGACTCCTAAATATAAATTTTAAATCAATTACTTAATCTATCATATCCGCAATATCAAGTGGATTTTCGATAAAGAGATGTGCTCCGTGTTTTGTAAGGAACTCTCTGCTTCTGAATCCCCATAACACTGAAACACAATAAACGCCTGCATTGTCGCCAGTCATAATATCGACTTCTGAGTCACCGAAGAAGATAGCTTCATCTTTTTCCACTTCGTATTGTTCGCATATCATGTTGATACCGTCTGGAGCTGGTTTACGACGACATGTCTCACTTTCGCCCATGACAACGTCATACAAACCTTTAAAGTAATGTTGACATACATCTTCAGCAGCTTCTTGAAACTTATTGGATACAATGCCTATTTTGACGCCTCTGTTTTTCAATATCTTCAATGTTTCAACTACACCATCGTAAGGACGTGTCTTATCACAGCAATGTTCTGAATAATATTCTTTGAAAGATATGTAACATTTTTTAAAGTCATCGTCGCTGACACCAGCTGGCACTACACTACGCAACAGATGTTCAACGCCATTTCCAACAAATGAAGACACTTCCTCAAGTGTTTTTGTTTCATATCCATATTTCTCTAACGAATAATTGACACTATCCATCAAGTCCTCTAAAGTGTAGAGTAACGTTCCGTCTAAATCGAATATAACTAACTTTCTCATTAATTCTGTATTTTGTGCAAAGATATAAATTACAACCTTATGTTATACAATCACAACTATATTTATGTATATATTTTTTATTCTTGGAAATAGATTCTCTTAACTCTATGCGATATGCTTGTCAATATTTCGTAAGGTATTGTATCGCAGGCTTCTGCAATTCTTTCAATAGGATAATCCTCATTAAACAAGATTGCAGTGTCATCTTCCTTACATTCAATATCTGTCAAATCGATCATGCACATATCCATGCAAACATTGCCTATTATCGGTGCAGGCTTACCGTTTACATAAAAACAAGCCGCTCCATTACCCAGCTTACGGTTCAGTCCATCGGCATATCCTATTGGTACGACGCCAACCTTAGATTTCTTATCAACGACACCTTTTCTACCATATCCTATGGTCTCCCCTACTTCATATTCTTTAATCTGAACAATAGTAGTTTTCAACGAGATGACATTCTTCAACTTGTTTTTATCTTCATCACATGGAGCCACGCCGTAGACGCCAATGCCAAGTCGTACCATATCATATTGATAATCGGTGAAACGACTTATTCCTGCGCTATTTAAGATATGACGTAAAACCTTATAAGGAAGAGATGCAACAATCTTTGAACTCATTTCTTCAAAAGCATTTATCTGCTTCATCGTAAAGTCGTCAAATTCCTGGCCGTCGCTGCCGGCGAGATGAGAGAACACGCTCTTGACAACAATATTCTCATTGTCTTTCAATCTCGACAAAAGCATATCAATGTCTTCTGGCAAGAAGCCAAGACGATGCATTCCTGTATCGAGTTTTATATGTATTCCTATTTTTTTATCACGAGAGAGTTCCAGTTTCTCTATAGCGTCTTCCAAGAGTGACAGGCTTCTGAAACTATATATATCTGGTTCCAAATTATTTTTAATGATACTTTCGAAAGTATTCATCTCCGGTGTCATCACCATTATCGGCAAGTTGATTCCCTTGCGTCTCAACTCAATACCTTCGTCAGCGTAGGCAACTGTAAGATAATCGGCACGATGGAACTCGAGGACATTAGAAACCTCGAATGTTCCGCTTCCGTAGGCGAAAGCCTTGACCATCACCATCAGCTTGGTATCGCGTTTCAACTTGGAACGATAATAATTCATATTTCTGACGAGATTGTTGAGGTTAATCTCAAGGATGGTCTCATGCGCTTTTTCCTGCAACAGCTTGCTTATCTTCTCGAAACCAAAATCACGAGCTCCTTTCAACAGAATCAGCTGGTTATAGAATGTCTCAATTGGAAAATCTGATAAAAACGCCTTAGTATCTTTATAAAACATCTTCTTGATGTCAAATCGGTCTTTTTGTCGTGAGATGGCTTCTCCTATACCTATGATAAAATTAACTCCCTTATTTTTGACAAGCTGAGCTATCTTATCATACAATTCTTCTTCCTTCAGCTCACTTTGTAAAATATCCGACAATATAACAACACGCTCTTTATATTGATGTTGCTGATTCATAAAATCGAGAGCTATAGTAAGCGCATTGAAATCAGAATTATAGCTATCGTCGATCACTTCGCAGTTATTTATTCCTGATTTAAGTTCCATGCGCATCGCCACAGGACTCAGCGTCATCATTTTTTCTTCAATAATCTCTTCACTTATATTGAGTCTCAACGATGCTAGCCAACAATGTATAGCATTTTCTATTGAGGCATCATCAGTAAATGGGATGGTTATTTGGGATTTTGGATTTTGGATTTTGGATGATGGATTTTTAAATAAGGCTTTTATTGTTGTCTTTTCTTCATTTTTATCCACAGAATAAATCAAGACGTCGGCTTGTTCATCTTTTCTACTCCATGTAAAAGTATTGACATCCAGTTTCTTTATATTATCATCTATTTCCTTGTAATCGAGACAATATATCAAAGTATCCACATCGGTGAAGAGTTTGAGTTTCTCTTCAACTTTAGCATTGATATTTTCAAAGTTCTTTCCGTGGGCTTGACCTATATTTGTAAATATTCCTATTGTCGGTTTTATTATCTCTTTAAGATTCTGCATTTCATCAGGGCGAGAGATTCCAGCTTCAAAAATCGCGACTTCGTGTAAATCATTTAATTGCCAGACCGACAGAGGAACTCCTATCTGTGAGTTATAACTTTTAGGACTTCTTGCCACCGACATCGTCTGACCAACAATCTGATACAGCCATTCCTTTACTATTGTCTTGCCATTGCTACCCGTAATTCCTATTATTGGAATATTGTAGTTGTCGCGATGGCAAGCCGCGGTCTTTTGAAGAGCCTTAAGAGTGTCGTCTACTTTTATAAAGATAGCATCATTTTTATTTTCAATAACTTTAGATATAGAAATTGTATCTTCAATCACAAAAGCCTTCACGCCTTTATCATAAAGTTCTTTTATGTATTTATTACCATCATTGCGATGACTTTTCAAAGAGAAGAACAATGTATTTTCAGGAGATACGAGCAATCTGCTGTCAAAGAGTAAGTCTTTGACAACAAAGTCATTATTGGAGTCATTTATTAATTCTCCCTCAACTATTGATGCTATTCTTTTAACAGTATAATTCATACTGCAAAGATAGGAATTATTCTTTTGAGCTTCTATTTTTCAGCACATCAATTGCGAGATAAATTGCGTGGCGAAAAGAATCGGGGTCTGCGATGTTTTTGTTGGCAATATCGTAGCCTGTTCCGTGGTCGGGTCCTGTTCTTATGACAGGCAGACCTGCTGTAAAATTGACTCCACCGTCTACGGCGAGTGTCTTGAACGGAACCATCGCCTGATCGTGATACATACACAAGACACCATCATATTTGAGCCATGATGCCGAGCCGAAGAAACCATCTGCGGAGTAAGGTCCGAAGACTAGAAGTCCGTTGTCACGAGCTTCTTTGATGGCTGGTATTATCATATCGATCTCTTCCTTACCGTATAGGCCTCCATCCCCATAATGAGGATTGAGACCCATAACGGCAATCCTTGGGTAATTTATATTAAAGTCTTGTTGTAATGTTCTATTAAAAACGTTCAGTTTACTTACTATCAAGTCTTTCGTTATCTTAGCTGGCACGTCTTTCAATGAAACGTGATTTGTCACGCTGCCGACACGTAAGTTATTCCACACCATAAGCATGAGTGGAGTTTGTTCTGGAAAGAAAGAGTGAATATATTTTTTCTGACTTGAGAAGTTAAATTGTTCCGATTGGATGTTGCTCTTATTGATTGGAGCTGTCACTAATACATCTATGTTGTTTTTATACAGATCATCGACTGCCAACTTAAGTGCGTCGAATGACGCTTTTCCTGCTATTGCTGTTGAGACTCCTGGTTCTATCTTCAGTTCAGCATCAGTATGATTTATGATATTGATTCGTCCTGGCTGAGCTTGTCGAGCGTCTCTAATCAAAGTGTAAGAAAGCTCCTCCATATTGAAGTTTTTCTTGTAATAAGAAAAAACTTTCGACTGCCCATATACGATAGGTATGAATAAATCAAAAATTCTACTATCGCACAAGGTTTTTAAAATTATTTCATAACCTATGCCGTTGATGTCGCCTTGCGTGATTCCAACAATAGGCAACCTTTTGGAGTCATTCTGTATCAGCATATCGCATTAGTTTTGAGAGACTTCAAAGGTATAAAATAAATTAATAAAATACAAGAGTATATATATTTTTTTTAAAATATTTTAATACATATTTACAAACCTTTGTAAATCAACATACTAACCTTATCTCTATCAAAAATTTCATTTGCCACTTCCAACAAATCCTCTGCTGATATATTTTTTATTTTTCTTATTGTCTCTGATAATGGTTCTATACCTTCTGTAGAAAACGCTGATCTTGTTGTGGCTAGCAATTCGCCTAAGACGGATTCGCTGCTGAGAGCCAGTTGTCCGATAAGTTGATTTTTAGCGTTAGATAACTGTATGGTTCCCAATTTATTATCTTTTAACTTATTCAGTTCTTTTATCACTAAACTGACAGCTTTATCCATAGAATGAGGATCGACGCCCATATAAATAGAGAAGTTTCCGGTGTCGGAATATGCATTGTATTGAGATTCGATGGTATATGCAAAACCATATTTCTCTCTGATATTGAGATTCAGTCTGGAGTTCATTCCTGGACCACCTAATATATTATTAAGCAATACCATTGGCATTTTTTTCGAGCTATCGATATTATATGCCAATCCTCCTATGATACAATGTGATAGATGGCTGTTTCTTTCCTGCACCACATTAAATGATGGCAATGGAGAGAAGACGTTTCTATGCATAACCGTATTATATTGCTTATAATCCCCGAAGTATTTGATTATTTTATTTTTAAATTTCTCAAAAGAAATATCACCTATGGTAGAAATTATCATTCTATCAGTAGAATAATTATTTTTCAGGAATGAGCATAAGTCATTACGAGTATATGCACTAACGAGCTCTTTTGTTCCAAGGATATTACGACCCATCTCATGGCCTCGGTAGAGATTATTTTCAAACTCGTCGCAAATTTCTTCTGCTGGACTGTCGCGATATGAATTTATCTCATCAAGAATGACTTCCTTTTCTTTCTCAAGTTCATTCTCAGGATATGTGCTGTTGAAAGCCACATCAGATATAAGCTCTATCGCCTTGTTATAAAACTCTTTAAGGAAAGAAGCGTGAATACAGGTTTCTTCTTTGGTTGTATATGCGTTCAGCTCACCGCCTACGTTTTCGAGACAGCTTAACACATGGTAAGCCTTGCGTTTCTTGGTTCCTTTGAAGAGCATGTGTTCAATAAAGTGAGCCAAGCCATTTTCGTTGGCAGCCTCGTCGCGCATTCCTGTATTGACCATCAACGACAAATGCGCGACTGCTCCTGCTCTATGTTTATGTATTAACCTTATACCGTTAGGTAAGATATATTCTGAAATAATACTTTCTTCAAGCATTTTATTTTGTACGATAAATATTCAAGGATTTTATTTCATCCACATTTTAAACATTTCCTTATCACTGACACTCTTAGCTGTAGTGCTGCTTCTCTTTGAAAGCCAGTTATCAACTTCTGCCATACCATCAGCATCTTTTAATACGCGGAATGAGTTTTTCTCGAACATATCAGGATTGCCGCTAGTCTCTAACAAAACAACTGCTGTGTGGAAATCCTCGATACCTAAATCAGTCTTCTTGCCGCTGAAGATGAACGACTGCTGTGCGTAATAACCACCTGGATAACCATCAACGATATAGTAACAAGTGAAGTAACCATCTTCTCCTGTTATTTTAATACCAGGCTGAGATTCTTCAACATCATCATTGAGAGTTGGGTCATATTGTTTACCGTAGAAATTCAATTGTTTTTGATTATAAATAAATGCCATATAACGGTCGCTGTACACCTGAATTGAATCTGGATTTTCGCTATATGATTCATAAATAAGAGTATGTGGTGATGAAACATATTCACCGCTCATATCAGGAGGATTGATACCTGAATAAATTGGGATATATGCAGTTACAGCATCATAAATCTCTGTTGGAAGTACATATCCAGGAAGTTCATATACTAAGTTATTTTCATTTGCTCTAGTCAGATTTCCCTTGTAATAACCTTTAATAACATTATTATATTGATCGATACAATCTATCTCTACTGTATAGCCTTGTGGTGATCTATCCACTACCACTTTACCTTCATTGATATTAGCCATGTTGGTATAGCTACCGTTTTCAGTATAACCTAAAACCCATGAAGAATTAAGCAGTCCGTCTGCCGATTCACCATTAAAAGTATGAGTTGTACAATCTATATTTTCCGCCTCACTAGATAGCATTCCGAAGTTGATGAAGTCGGTTCCGTTTTCACAATATAAACGTAAATCGATAAGGAATTTTCCTTCTAACACATCCTTATAAATGATGCTTCCTGTTTTAAGTTCATAAACATCTTCTCCAATTTTGAAATAACTATCTGGCAATCTGTTTCTTTCGCCACATGATATTACAAGTATTGCTACAAGAAGCAATGTGCTAATTCTGAATAAGTTTGCAATGTTTCTTTTCATAATAAATTTATTTTCTGCAAATGTATAAATTATTTTTTTTAGTTGTTATGATTTTAACATTTATTAACATAATTAATTTATGGCATAATAACGAATGGTAAAAAACGTTTATTATCTTTGCAAGACAAATTTTTCAAAAGATGAGAATAAGGTATTTTATTTTATCATTTATATTTCTGTTACCTTACTTCGCTAAGGCACAAAGAGATATCAAAAACGAATGTATTTCCACTGCTATGTTCAGTGCCACCTATTCATTCCAGCTTCCTGGAGCTGACACCAAAACTCTTTATGGATACAACTCGACCATAGGTGCAAGTTTTAGCTACAAGACCGACAAGAACTGGCTATGGACTGCCAGTGCCAATTTCATTTCAGGAGACCAAATCAAAGCATCGCGTGAAGATATTTTAGGAATCATCTTAGACAACAACGGCGAATTGATAACAGGCGACGGTATTTACGGTAGCTATGCCTTGTTCGAACGCGGATACAACCTCCAAGCCAAATTCGGAAAGTTGTTCAACGTCTTAGCAAACAACCCTAACAGCGGATTCTTCATCAACGGAGGATTGGGTTATCTGCTCAACAGAATCAGAATAGAATTCTCCTCATCAGCATCACCTCCGGCCAACCTCGCCGACGACTATCTCTACGGCTACGACAGAATGCGCGGCGGATTCGCTTACTCGGGAGAAGTAGGTTACCTCTTCATGAGCAGCTCTCGTATCTTCAACTTCTCATTGTCACTCGAGTTCATTCAAGCTCACACCAAACCTCTACGCGAATGGGACTTCAACTTGATGGGTCCTGACCTTAACACATATATTGACAGATACTACGGAATACGTTTCGCCGTATATATCCCTACATATAAAAGAATGCCTGCCGAATATTATTACTTCTAATTATGAATATACTGTATTCAATAGCAATAAGAAGCTATAGCGGACTCATCGCTATAGCTTCTTTATTTGGTAACAAAAAAGCCCAACTTTGGTGGAAAGGACGACAAAACCAATGGGAAAACTTAAAATCCATTAACAAAAACGAAGAATGGATTTGGTTTCACGTTTCATCATTAGGAGAATTCGAACAAGGACTACCAGTAATTGAAAGGATAAAAAAGGAATTTCCAAAATACAAGATACTGCTCACATTCTTCTCACCATCAGGATTTGAGCCAAGAAAAAATTTTCCTCTTGCCGACAAGGTTGCTTATATGCCTTCCGACACCATCGTCAACGCCAAGAGACTTGTTAACAACTTTAACATAAAAGCAGCTTTCTTCGTGAAGTACGACTTCTGGTTCAACTACATGAAGATACTGAAAAAAAACAATATACCATTATATTATATATCAACACTGCTGCACAGCAAGCACTATTTCTTTAAACCTTATTCTTTCTGGTTTAGGAAACAACTTAATAACGTAACTCATTATTTCGTACAAAACGAGGAGACAGCCAAACTGTTAAATTCTATTAACATAAAGGATGTCACTGTAACGGGCGACACACGCTTCGACCGCGTATTCGAAATAGCAAAAGAGTCGGTGTCATTCCCCAATATAGAACAATTCATCAACGGAAGACAATGTATCATTGCTGGAAGCTCATGGCAGCCAGACGAGAAATTACTCATACCTTTCTCCAAAAATATGCCCGACAACTACTGTCTCATCATAGCTCCTCACGACATATCAGACTCTCATATCAATCAGATAACAACACAGTTGGGGGACTATACTTTGTATAGTAATATTGGAGACGGAGACGGAGGCGGAAACGGAGGCGGAGACGGAGGCGGAGGCGGAAGGGTTCTGGTTGTTGATGTTATTGGTATCTTAAAGAAAATTTACAAATATGCTCGTTTTGCATACGTCGGTGGTGGTTTCATGAGCAGCATACACAACACACAGGAGGCTCTTGTTTTCGGTTGTCCCGTCGTCATAGGTCCTAAATATCACAGATTCGTAGAAGCCGTCGACCTCGTTGAAGCAGGTGGCATGTTCTCCATCAACAGCAAACAAGAGTTTAACGATATATTCGAAAAACTCATAAACGACAACGACTTCTACAACAAGGCTTCCAATATTTGTAAAGATTATACACAGCTCAGCATTGGAGCTACAGATAAAATTATTGCTCACTTAAAATCAAAACTATAATTATGACTACAACAGTAAAGACTACATCAAGAGAAGATTTCAAAGCCAAGGTTTATCTTCTCGAATCGATAGAACAGATTGACAAGATTGATCTTAAATCTGAAGAGATAAATTACATCAACGAATGTTATGAGTCATCAAAAGGAAAAAAGACCATACACATAAACAGATTCACAGAACATCTTTATTTCTATGTCTTGTCAGCTGAAGACAGGTATCGCCGTTTGGAAGAAGCACGCAGAAGCGGAGCTGCCATGACGACACGCATCAACAAACATAAGATAGAAGAAATCTTGGTTAGCGACATCAGCGGAACAAATCAGGAAGAGACGCTAGCCTACGCCGAAGGCATGGCATTGGCAAACTATCAATTCAACAAATACAAGACAGAACCTAAAGACAACAGCCTTAGCACTATTTATCTTGAAGAAGGCATTGATGAAATGATGTTAAATAATCTTAACGTCACAGTAGAATCCACACTATTTGCCCGCGACCTCGTCAACGAACCTGTCAACCATCTCAACGCCATTCAATTTGCGGAGACCGTCAGTTCCAAGTTACGAGAAGTCAATGTGCACGTGGAGGTACTAAACAAGAAAAAGATAGAAGCTCTCAAGATGGGAGGACTTCTCGCCGTCAACGCTGGCAGCATCGACGAGCCAACTTACACCATAGCAGAATGGAACCCAGATAACAAAGTCAACGAACATCCTTATATCTTGGTCGGTAAAGGCGTGGTCTACGACACTGGCGGATACAACTTAAAACCTGGAGCTTCTATGGCAAGCATGAAACACGATATGGCAGGTGCTGCTTCTGTTGCCGCCGCTCTTTACGGCATAGCCAAGGCTCAGCTCCCTTACCATGTCATCGCCTTAATACCAGCCACCGACAACCGCATTGATGGCAACGCTCATGTTCCAGGCAACATAGTCACCATGTATGACGGCAGCACCGTCGAGATAGCCAACACCGACGCCGAAGGCCGCATGATATTAGCCGACGCTCTCTCTTACGCGAAGAAATATAATCCTAAAGCGGTATTCGATTTCGCCACATTAACAGGTGCCGCAGCCAACGCGATAGGTCCGGTAGCAACAGTGACAATGCAAAACGGAGCCGACGACATTCTCAACGACCTCAAAGAAAAAGGCCAAGAAGTATATGAACGCCTGATAGAATTCCCTCTTTGGGAAGAATACGGCGAATTGATAAAATCGGACATAGCCGACATAAAAAATGTAGGAAGCAAATTCGGCGGTGCCATCACAGCTGGCAAGTTCCTGGAACACTTCATCGACTACCCATGGATACATTTCGACATAGCAGGCACAGCATTCCTAGAAAGCAGAGACAGCTACCGCGGCATAGGAGCCACAGGCATACACGTGAGACTGCTGATGAAATATTTTGCAAAATAAATAAGAAATAATATTGATGATATGATGAATGTCACATCATGAGATATTCATTATATCATCAATTACTTTCAATGCCTCATTCACATTCTTGATATTATCGACACTGACAATATTCTTACCATTCAATTCTTTCACCTTACAAGTCTTCTGATGTGAAGCGGCATATCTTATCACCTTCATAAAGGTATCTGTCTGATAATATTCCGACTCTTGATTCGATACAAGATGAGCTGTCATCACCTTATTTTTCAACATGACTTTCTCTATGCCAAGGTCGCGCGCCATCCAACGAAGTCGCATAGTGTTAAGCAAGTCTTCGGTCTGCTGAGGTATCTGTCCGAATCTGTCGATGATATTATTCGTAAATCTCTGCAAGCCTTCTTCATTCTGTATGTGATTAAGTTCTGTATAAAGGCTGATACGTTCTGCCGACGACTCCACATATTCATTAGGCAGCAATATCTCCAGGTCTGATTCAAATATACATTCGCTGACAAATTTCTTTTCTTTAAGCTCACCAGCGAAAATATCCTTAAACTCTGTCTCTTTCAGTTCCAGGATAGCCTCATCGAGAATCTTATGATAAGTCTCGAATCCGATGTCGTTAATGAATCCGCTCTGCTCAGCACCGAGCAAGTTACCAGCACCGCGTATATCAAGGTCGCGCAATGCGATATTGAATCCGCTTCCGAGGTCCGAGAAATCCTCCAAGGCACGCAGTCTTTTACGAGCCTCATCCGACAAGGTCGACAATGGCGGTGACAACAGATAACAGAAAGCCTTTTTGTTGGAACGTCCCACTCTTCCGCGCAGCTGATGGAGGTCGCTTAGTCCGAAGTTCTGAGCCTCGTTGATGATGATAGTATTGGCGTTAGGTATATCCAAACCAGCCTCGATGATGGTAGTAGAGAGAAGAACGTCATATTTCTCGTCGATGAAGTCGAGCATTATCTGTTCGAGTTTGGCACCTTCCATCTGACCGTGAGCCACTCCCACTCTCACACCAGGGACGCTGCTGGTTATCATGTTACATATATCCTGGATATTATTCACCCTATTATGAACGAAGAACACCTGACCGTCGCGTGCCAGCTCATATTGGATAGCGTCGCGTATTATCTCAGGGTTGAAGGAATGAAGCTCGGTGGAGACAGGCTGTCTGTTAGGCGGAGCCGTCCTGATGATGCTCATATCGCGAGCTCCCATCATGGAGAACTGCAAGGTACGAGGTATAGGTGTCGCCGTGAGAGTAAGAGTGTCGACATTAGTCTGTAGCTGTTTCAGCTTCTCCTTGGCAGACACGCCAAACTTCTGTTCCTCGTCGATGATGAGCAGTCCAAGGTCTTTGAACACCACATTTTTTCCTATGATGCTATGAGTACCTATTAATATATCGATACGTCCGTTCTTTAAATCTTCTATCGTCTTCTTCTGTTCTTTGGCACTCTTGAAACGATTGATATAATCGATGTTGACAGGGAATCCTTTCAGACGTTTGCTGAAAGTCTGATAATGTTGAAGAGCGAGCACCGTCGTTGGCACCAACACCGCCACCTGCTTGGAGTCGCATACCGCTTTGAATGCGGCGCGTATCGCCACCTCGGTCTTACCGAAGCCCACGTCGCCGCAGATGAGACGGTCCATAGGAGTCTCCGACTCCATATCGCGTTTCACATCGACGGTAGCCTTGAGCTGGTCTGCCGTATCTTCATACATAAAGGAAGCCTCAAGCTCCGTCTGAAGATAAGTGTCGGGCATATATTGAAAACCCTTGCTATTCTTACGCTCGGCATACAACTTAATCAGCTCACGAGCTATATCCTTGACACGGCTCTTGGTCTTTTCCTTCAACTTATTCCACGAGCTGGAGCCCAACTTACTGAGTGTAGGCTGCGAGCCATCCTTACTCGAATACTTAGAGATACGATGCAAAGAGTGAATGCTGACATGCAGCAAGTCGCCGTTCTGGTAGATGAGACGCATAGCCTCCTGCATCTTACCGTTATTGTTAACCATCTCCAGACCATCGAAACGACCTATACCGTAATTGATATGCGTGACATAATCGCCAGGCTTCAAATCGTAAAGCTCCTTGATGGTGATAGCCTGACTGCTGGCGAAACCTTCACGAAGACGAAAACGATGATAACGCTCGAAAATCTGATGATCGGTATAACAACATATCTTCAGATCCTTATCAATAAATCCCGACTGAATGGAATGAGTGACGGGAGTAAAGTTGGAGTTGTCTTCATCAAGATGTTGAATATCGTTCAAAATACTCTGTATTCTCTCAAGCTGTTTCTTACTCTCCGAGAAAAAGAAGATAGCATATTTGGCAGCTTTCAGCTTCTTGACATCATCGAGAAGCATATCAAAATTCTTACTGAAGGCAGGCTGAGGAGAAGTATTGAACTCCACCACATGTCTCTCATTCTTATCCATGAAGTTGCCAAAAGTGATAGTCTTGAACTCTTTAAGTTGCGACATTATCTCTTCACCTTTAGCGAAGATAGTGTCAGGCTCTTCCGTTATCTCATCTTTTTCATTGAAGACATTGACAGCCTTCTCATATTCTTTCTCTATCTTTTCTTCGAGAAGCTGTTCCTCTTCAAGCCATATCACCGACTTATTTTTAAGATATTGAAATATCGACTCTCTCTCGTTGTCGTTATCATAATCCTGAAGATTAGGAATCAGTATTATGTCTTTCATCTTTTCTATGGAGAGCTGGTCGATAGGGTTGAAACTTCTTATGGAGTCTATCTCATCGCCGAAGAACTCTATACGATAAGGATAGTCGTTGGAGAAAGAGAAGACGTCGACTATTCCGCCGCGTATGGCAAACTGTCCTGGTTCCACCACGAAGTCGACGTGTTCAAAGTTGAGGTTGACGAGAGCGTCGGTGAGAGCATCCATCGAGATACTTTCGCCTGTAGATATTTTGAAAGTGTTTTTCGCCATCACTTTACGAGTAATGACTTTCTCACTCAAGGCTTCGGGATAAGTGACTATTATTGTCTTGCGCTCGCTAGTAGAGACACGTTGAAGCACCTCGGTACGCGACAAAATATAAGTGTTATCCGATTTCTCTGGTTCGTATGGTCTTTTATAAGAAGTAGGATAAAAGAGAACACGTTTCTTGCTGTAGTCGTAGTCTTTTTCTCCCAATATATTTTCTATGTCATTATAGAAATAAGCAGCTCTTTCTTTATCGCTGCATATTATGAAATTATGTCCGCCTATTATTTCAGACGCAGCAGCCACCACATACGATTTAGAGGAACCGCTGAGGCCTAAACAAGAGATATGTCCGTTATCGTCCAATGATTGTAACAGCTTCTTGACATTGGCGTCGTTGAGATATAGTTGTTTGATTTGCTCTTTCACCTTAAAAAAAATAATTTCGCGAAGTTACTCTTTTTTTCGAAATGAAAGAAACAGATTTTAAGGTATAAACAAGCATAAATTTTATTTGTTAAAAACTTTAAAAATTACTTATAAATTATTAACTTTGTAGCCTAAACTTTGTTTTAATAATCATAACGCAAAACAAACTTTTATGTCAGATAATCTTGTTATAATACCAACATATAACGAAAAGGAAAACATCGAAAAAATCATAAGATATGTTTTTCAGATGCCGATGTCGTTTGATATTCTTATCATTGAAGACAACAGTCCTGATGGCACTGCTGATATTGTCAAAGGTTTGATGCAGGAGTTTCCTGACAGACTTTTCATCGAAGAGAGAAAAGGCAAGTTAGGACTTGGCACAGCTTACATACACGGTTTCAAGTGGGCTTTGGCTCGTCATTACAAATATGTTTTTGAGATGGATGCTGACTTCTCCCACAACCCCGACGACCTTATCAAATTGCATGACGCCTGCGCCAACGGTGCCGACGTATCGGTAGGCTCACGTTACATCACTGGAGTCAACGTCGTCAACTGGCCAATGGGAAGAGTGCTGATGTCATATTACGCATCCGCATACGTTAGATTCATAACAAGAATGAAGACACGCGACACCACGGCAGGCTTCGTTTGTTATACAAGAAAAGTATTGGAAACCATAGACCTCGACAAAGTAAAGTTCATCGGCTACGCCTTCCAGATAGAGATGAAATATACCGCATGGAAACTCGGTTTCAACATCAAGGAAGTGCCTATCATATTCACCGACCGCGCCGAAGGAACATCAAAGATGTCGAAAGGTATTTTCAAAGAAGCCATCTTTGGCGTCATCAACCTTAGATGGAGAGGTATAATAGGAAAAATTAAAGCGAGAAAATCATGAGTTATATAATTAAAAACGCAACACTTGTCAACGAAGGAAAAACCTTCTTGGCAAGTGTTGTCATTTCAGGCGACAGCATAGAGAAGATCATACTTCCTGGCGAAGATGTTAACTTAGAACAATTGAGTTCCTATCAGGTCATTGAGGCCGAAGGTCTTTACCTCGTGCCAGGCGCCATCGACGACCAGGTGCATTTCAGAGACCCAGGGCTGACTCACAAAGGCGACATCGCAACAGAAAGCCGTGCCGCTGTAGCAGGCGGAGTGACGTCATTCATGGATATGCCTAACACCGTGCCTAACACCTTGACACAAGAACTGCTGCAAGACAAATACGACATAGCAGCAGAAAAATCAATGGCCAATTACTCCTTCTACATGGGAGTGTCGAACGACAATATTGAAGAAGTGCTGAAGACCAACCCCAAAGAGGTATGCGGCATCAAGGCCTTCATGGGTTCCAGCACCGGCAATATGTTGGTCAACAACGAATCGACATTGGAACGTCTCTTCAAAGAGGCTCCTTGCCTCATCGCCACTCACTGCGAAGACGAAGCCATAGTACGAAGAAACATGGAATTGTTCAAAGAGAAATATGGTGACGACGCCCCAGCATCGGTACATCCTCTGATACGCAGCGCAGAAGCATGTTACAAAACATCATCATTCGCAGCAGAACTTGCATCAAAACACGGAACACAGCTACATATCCTACATCTTTCAACAGCAAAAGAGATACAGCTTTTCAACAACAACATTCCTCTTAAAGACAAGAAGATAACAGCCGAGACTTGTCTGCATTATCTTCTCTTCGACGACAGAGACTATGAAAGAAAAGGCAACTTGCTGAAATGTAATCCTGCCGTAAAAACAGAAAGCGACAGAATGGCGATAATACAAGGATGTATCGACAATCATATCGACATATTGGCAACCGACCACGCACCTCATACTCTTGAGGAGAAAAACAAACCTTATTTCTCATCTCCATCAGGAGGCACATCGGTGCAACATCTTCTCATCGGAACATTCGACCTCGCCATGAAAGGCATACTCACAAAAGAGAAAGCAGTGGAATTATTATCACACAACCCTGCTATCTTATTCAGAATAAACAAAAGAGGCTTCATAAGAGAAGGATATTATGCCGACCTGGTTCTCATCGACCCTAAAAAAGCACAGACAATAACCAACGACAGCGTCCATTATAAATGCGGATGGACAGCCTACTCCGGACTAGAGTTGAGCTGCAGCGTAAGTCACACCTTCATCAACGGAGAGTTGGTATATAATAAAGGTACATTTAAAGAAGACTACAGAGGCAAACGATTAACATTTAACAGATAATCATGAAAAGAATAGCTTTATTAACATTAATATTGACTGTATTTTTCTCATGCTCACACAACAATCTCATCGAAGATGTTTTGACAAGACATGAAGACGGCAGCAAAAAAGAAGTACGTTATTACAAAGAAAACAAAGACGGCAGCAAGGACTGTGTAAGAGAGACATGGTATTACGAAGAAGGCATGGTACACCTCGACGGTCCTATCTTTATGGGAAAGAGAAACGGTGAGTTCAAGACTTATTACAAATCGGGAGAGCTGATGAGCAAAGGCACCTTCGTAGATGGAATAAGAGAAGGCGAGGCTTTCACTTACTACGAAAACGGCAATGTCAAATATTATGGCATGTATAAAAACGGCAAAGAATGTGGCATCTGGAAATTCTATGACGAGAACGGCGAGTTTGACCACGAAACCAATAGAGACTTAAGATGAAGTTAAGCGTTTTTTCCGACGAATATTATATGCAACAAGCTCTCAACGAAGCTCGTATTGCAGAAGAGAACGACGAGGTGCCAGTGGGAGCTGTCATCGTTTGTAACGACAAAATCATCTCAAGAGCGCATAACCAGGTGGAGCAGCTCAACGACGTCACGGCACATGCCGAGATGCTCGCCTTGACAGCAGCTTTCAATAATATGGGAGCTAAATATCTGGATGACTGCACACTTTATGTCACATTAGAACCATGTGTGATGTGCGCTGGAGCCTTGGCACACTCTCATATAAGCAGAGTGGTGTGGGCTTGCGACGACAAGAAAAATGGATTCAGCAAATATGGCAATCTGCTGCATCCTAAGACCAAGATACAGACCGGTGTGATGCAAGACGAATGTCTGAAAGTATTAAAAGATTTCTTCAATAAAAAACGCTAAGTTAACACTTAGCGTTTTTCGTTTTACTGTTTGTCATATTGCTGCACTTCTTCGTAGATATATTCAAGCTGTATTCCTGCCATCTTGAACATACTTTCCGACTCGGCGCAGTCGTGGTATTTCCTTTGGCACACCACTCTCACAATACCGCAGTTGATTATCAGCATGGCGCATGTACGACATGGAGTCATCCTACAATATAAGGTACTACCTTCAAGAGCTATTCCTCTTCTTGCTGCCTGAGCTATAGCGTTCTGCTCAGCATGTACCGTTCTGACACAATGTTGAGTTATACGTCCGTCCTCGTGAATCATCTTTTTGAAGAGGTGACCCACTTCATCGCAGTGAGGGAGACCTGTTGGAGCTCCTACATAACCTGTCACCAATATCTGGCGGTCTTTCACTATAACACATCCGCTGCGGCCTCTGTTACATGTAGCACGTTCTGCCACGGTGTCAGCTAGATTCATGAAATACTCATCCCATGTTGGACGTTTATATTCCTGCTCTCCTATTTTTTGCAATACAGCCTCCACCTGTTTATGTAAGTCTTCTATTGTTCCGTCATTGACGAAGAGATAGTTAGCTTCTTTGATACAAGCTGCTATGTTTTGTTTGTTAGGATCGTCTGAATTCATCTCACGCTCTTCATTAGCCACGAAAGTCTCGAAACTCACAGAATCTGTCTCCGACTTTCTTTCACAAATACGTTGATAACGTATCTCTCTGTCGGCGTCAACAGCGAAGAGATAGAAGTTACCTTTAGAACGCAGAGCATTGACTTCGCCCAATGCACGCACACTCTCTATGACTGCGTTTTTTCCTGTAGCGAAAGCCTTTTCATAAAGCTGCGTCGCTATGTAACTTGGAGAATATTTAGCTCTCAAATCGTTACCCACTTCGGTAAGAGTGTCGCGGTTCACTTCGAGACCTCTTCTTGTCACTTCCTCAGCGAGGAAAGCTCGCACTGAATAATGGACGTAGCCTTTTTCTTTAACCAGATAATCTACGATAGTGCCTTTGCCTGCACCTAATGTTCCTGTTATTCCTATAATATTCATAATTATTTACTTTCTTCTTTAATATCTTGAATCCATTGCTCAATGTCGATGGATTTATGTTTGTTTAATTCTTTAAATAATGTCTCAGGATTATCGCTGACGATAATATTGTCTCTATGTTCTTTACGGATGAAACCTTGGCTTACGGCATGGTCGATGAATTGCAACATGCTGTCGTAATAATTTAATGTATTGTAGAGAGCCACAGGTTTGTCGGAGATACGAAGCTGATTTTGCACTGTTATCTCGAATATCTCGTCTAAGGTACCGAAGCCGCCGGGCATCGCGATGAAGGCGTCAGATTCACTTATCAATAAAAGTTTACGTTCCGACATAGAATCGACCTCTATCATCTCCGTCACGCCTTCGTGAGCTATTTCCATATCCGTGATAAGTTTCGGAATTATTCCAACCACGCGTTTTCCTTTTTCCAACATCTTGTCGGCTATGATTTTCATAAGGCCCACATCAGCACCACCGTAGTATAAAGTACAATCATGTTGAGCAAGGACTTCGCCCAATCGAGCAGCAGCTTCCTGGTATCTCGGGTCATTACCCATGCTGCTTCCGCAAAAAACACATACTTTCATCAGAATATTTTTATTTCGCAAATATAAAAAAAAAGACTACATGACTACAAGACTACAAGACAACAAGTTTTTTCTAGTTAGAAGTTGTTTTTTTACTATGGCTTTCAAACTTTAAACCCAACCACCTTTAGTCATTAGTCTTTAGACTTTTGTCTTTTTTGGGCGTTCCGGCTACGCCGTCGGGCTTTCCGCTATATCTTTTCTCGCCTTCGCTTCCGCCTCCGTCTCCAGCTTCCGTCTCCAAAAGGATGCCGCTCCAATCCCTAACGCATCGGGGGCTACTAAAATTAGTTTCTTCTTCAATTGCAAAGATTTATTATCTTTTCAAAGACATCAATTCCAGTATCGATGATTTCGTCTTCAAAATCATAACGCGGACTATGCAGCGGTTCATGTTCGAAGCCGCAACCCAATCCAAAGAGATTTACAGGAAACAAATCACCGAATCGTCCGAAGTCCTCCGACCATGGGAATGGCTCTTTTATCTTATTGACCGATAATCTCAATCCTTGAGCAGATTCCTCTACAATGTCAGTAAGTTTGTCAGAGTTCATCGTCGCGACGAAATCCTCGTGAATGCTATGAGAGAATTTCAGCTTAAACTCTTGAGCGACATATTCACATAGGGCTATTGTACTTTCTGTTAATTTATTCAATGATTTGTCATCCTGACTTCTCAGGGTGAGCCAAATCTCGGCATGACCTGGAGTCACACCGAAAGTCTCCTCCCCTATCGACACATGTGTCACGGTCAGTATGGTTTTATATTTATCTTTTTTAAGACTCTCATATTTCTTCTGAAAAGCGTCGAGTAAAGTTGTGACGACAATCTGCGGATTGTTACCTTTCTCAGGTTGTGACGCATGTGATGTCGCTCCATCAAAAACGAGTTTCAATCCGAGAGAAGCGGAAGCGAAACAATCCTTCTTCAACACTATCTGATGTTTAGCGTATGAAGGAAGATTATGCAATGCAAAAGCAGCATCTATTTTCAACTCCTTAAATTGAGAGTCGTTGATGACAGCCAACGCGCCTTCGCCTGTTTCCTCGGCAGGCTGGAAAAGAAGGATGACATCACCTTTTTCTGGACGTTTCTTAGCATAACGCATTGCCAGTCCGCACAATATCGTAGCATGACCATCATGGCCGCATCGATGGGAATATTGATTTTGAACTTTATGCTCAGACTTTTGACTTTTATCTTTCGTCTTTTGACATTCATTCAAAGGGATGTTAAGTCCGTCGATGTCGGCACGCAATAAAATATTCTTGCCAATTTCTTTTCCTTTATATATAACAACAATGCCGTAACCGCCAACATTTTTAAGATGAACGTCAGGATTTGTCTTTTCTAAAAAAGCATTAATAATCTTGTTCGTCATCTTTTCCTGTCCCGACAATTCCGCATTTTTATTCAGCTTATGTCGTAGTGTTTCAAGTATTTTCATATATACATACTATTATAAGAAGTCTGTTATCCGTTGTCTGCTGTCAGTTGACCAAAAGTAAAAATATTTTTTTAATGATTTTAATATTTCTACAAAAAAGAAAAGTATTATCTTTGTACCTCAAATTGACGTCAATGAGTGTTTTATATCCTTTAAAGTTCGTCCCTGCATATTTCGAGAAAATTTGGGGAGGACAACACATTAAAACAGTATTACACCAAGATTATGGTGATTTAATGAATTGCGGTGAGGCATGGTTATTATCAGGTCTTGAAGGTCAGAATAGTATCGTTAGCAATGGCGACTTCGCTGGCGATGAACTTAACGATTTAATCGAGACTTTCATGGGCGACCTCATCGGTGATGAAGTCTACAACAAGTACGGAGAACGTTTCCCATTATTAATAAAGGTAATCGACCCATTGGATAACTTATCCATCCAAGTTCACCCTGACGACGAGCTTGCTCAGCAGATAGGCCTTTATAATGGAAAGACAGAGATGTGGTATGTGATGAATGCCGACAAAGGAGCACAGCTTGTCTCTGGTTTCAACAGGGAAGTTACACCTAAAGAATTTGAAGAAGCCATAGTAGAAAAGAAAATTGAGGATATGCTCAATTATGAAAAAGTACAGACCGACGATGTCTTCTTCATCCCTGCAAGAAAGATTCATGCTCTTGGTGCGGGATGTATGGTAGCTGAGATTCAACAGACCAGCGACACTTCGTACCGCGTTTACGACTGGGACAGAATAGACCGCTTCGGAATGCAACGCCAGTTGCACATCGACGAAGCTCTTGCCACAATCAACTTCAAGAAAGAAGACAGCGGCAAAGTCAAATACGACAAGAAAGTCAAAAACGCCACTGTCAACCTTGTCAGCTGTCCTTATTTCACGACCAACGTAATTAACTTAGACGCAGAGTCAGCACTCAAGAAAGACTATTCCGAATTAGACTCATTCGTGATATTGATGAGTGTATCTGGCAGTTTCATATTGTCATACGAAGGCGGTTCAGAAATGGTCAAGGCTGGCGAATGTATCTTGGTGCCTAATGTAGTCAACAAAGTTGACATCATAGCTAATGAAGAATGTAAATTATTAGAAGTATATATTGTATAACTAAATCAAATTAAATTATGAAAAAGACATTAGTATTATTGTTTTTAAGCGTCCTTTTCTTAGGCGCAAAAGCTCAATCAGATTTGCCAAACGTTACATTGAAAAACTTAGATGGCGAAACAATCAACATTACAGAATTGAACAACGATGGCAAACCATTCGTAATGACATTCTGGGCTACATGGTGTGGACCATGTGTTAAAGAACACAACGCATTAAGCGAAATTTATCAAGATTGGCAAGATGAAACAGGCGTTAAAATCTTCGCAGTTTCTATCGACGACTCACGTTCTACTCCACGTATCAAACCTTTCGTAGAAGGTAAAGGCTGGGAATTCGACGTATTGTTAGACGTTAACAAAGACTTAGCAAGAGCTATGAACGTAAGCAATCCTCCTCACACATTCTTATTCGACGGCAACGGCAAAATGGTTTACCAACACACAGGTTACTTCGAAGGTGCTGAAGAAGAATTATACCAAGAAATTTTAAAACTTAGCAAATAATTTTCTTTAATATATTAAGGAAATGAAAAGATTTTTATTATCGGCAGCATTATTCTTGTGCTCCACAGGTTTGTTTGCTCAATCTGTTGACAATGCACAAGTCAATGGTAGTTTCCAGATAGACGGTCAATATTATCAAGTTGACGAAGCTATCGGTATCACAGAAGAATCTATCGACGGAAGAAGATTCGGCCTCAACGGATTCGGTAAGATTAACTACTCATTGGGCAATTTCACAGCAGGTCTTCGTTATGAAGCATACTTACCACAGATGTCAGGTTTCGACACAAGATTACAAGGATGCGGCATAGCTAACTACTACGCATCATACGACAACGGAACAGTATCTGTTACAATAGGTGACATCTACGACCAATTCGGGAACGGCTTCATCTTCAGAACATACGAAGAATGGGCACTCGGTTTCGACAACTCACTCCGTGGTATGAGAGTCATCTACCGTCCAGCAGCTGGCGTCACCATCAAAGGTGTTTACGGTAAACAAAGATTCTTCTGGAACTCATACGGTGCAACAGAAAAAAGAGGTATCGTTCGTGGTATCGACGGCGAATGGGATCTCAACCAAAGTCTCAGCTCATTGAGCTCATCTAAATTCAGAGCAACAGTAGGCGGTAGCTTCGTAAGCAAATATCAAAAGAATACCAACACAACATACAACATCCCTGAAAACGTTGGTGCTTTCGACGGTCGTATCAACTTAGGCTACGGTCGCTTCGCTTTCACAACAGAGTACGCTTATAAAATCAATGACCCTTCAGCATTCAACAACTACACATACAATGAAGGTCAAGCTCTCCTCTCATCATTGTCATATTCTCAAAAAGGATTCGGCGTTATCTTACAAGTTAAACGCGTCGACAATATGAGCTTCAAATCAGACTACCAAGGTGTGAAAAACGATTTGGACATCAACTTCATCCCTCCAATCAACTACACTCACACTCACAGCCTCCCAGCAATTTATTCATACGCAACACAACCTCTCGGTGAAATGGCAATGCAGTTGCAAGTCAACTACACAATTCCAAAGAACACTATCATCGGTGGTAAATACGGAACAAAGATCACTCTCGACTTCAGCCAAGTAAACGACATCAAGAGAGATTATATCATTCCAGAAGGTTTAGGTCAACCTACACACATCGCTGGCCATAACGGTACTCTCGGTTACACATCTAACTTCTTCGCTGTTGGCGATCGTAAATTCTTCCACGACTTCAACATCGAAATCGAAAGACGTTTGAATAAAAAATGGAAACTCATAGCACAATACATCAACTTGTACTATGACATGGAAATCATCGAAAACCACCCAGGTGCAGAAGTTGTCAAAGCTAACATCGCTTTCGTCGACATGTCATACAGAATCACAAGCAAACAAAGCATCCGTTTCGAGTTACAACACTTATGGGACAACGTAAAGAGTGACCACCACGTAGAAGCAGGCCACGAAGACGTCTATAAGAAGAGAGGTAACTGGGCAGCAGCTTTAGTTGAATATTCTATCGCTCCTAAATGGTTCGTTTCCTTAGCTGATAAATACAACTATGGCAACCCTATCTCTGACAACCGCGACCATTATTACACAGCTTCTGTTGGTTACATCAAAGAATCAACAAGAATAGTTCTCACAGGCGGTCGTCAAAGTGAAGGTATGGTCTGCGTCGGCGGTGTTTGCCGTGTAGTTCCAGCTTCAAGCGGTGTATCAATTTCAATTACAACATCATTCTAAATAAGTTAAAGAAATGAAAAAATTAATGTTCATATTGGCAATGTCATTCTTTATGGTAGGAATGGTTGCATGTGATATAGTTGAAGAACCATATTTCAAAGACAACAACGGTGGTGGCAACGGCGGCGGTGGTGAAACACCAACAGTTCAAAAATACGTTCTCTTAGAAGACTATACTGGCGTTAAATGTGTCAACTGTCCAGCAGCTGGCGAAATAGCTCTTCAACTTCAAGAACAATATCATCACAACGTTATCGTCCTTGGCGTTCACGCTGGTGATTTGGCTAACTTCCCACTTTTCAACCTTAAAACTCCAGAAGGTGATACATGGTGGAGCCATTTCAACTTCCAACAAAACCCAATCGGTACTATCAACCGTAAGATGATAAACGGTGGTTATGCTTACGACTCACCTATGTGGGCTGACGCTGTAGCAGAAGCTCTTCAAGAAGAAGCAGCTCTTGAAATGACATCAGCTATCGAATATAATGAAGCAACACGCAACTTAAAAGTTGACGTCACTTCAAAATTCTTAGCAGAATTGCCAGACACATACAGCCTTACAGTTTGTATCATGGAAGATAGCATCGTTGGTATTCAACAAACAGCAGATGGTATAGCTAACGATTATGTACACCGTCATGTATTCCGTACTACAATGAACGGCGCATGGGGTGAAGACATCAACACAACAGCTATCGCTCCTGGTGATGAAATTAAAAAATCATACACAAAAACTTTAGACGCTGCTTACAACGCAGACCAATGCTATATCATAGCTTACGTTTCAAACAGCGACACTAAAGAAATTCTTCAAGTAACAGAGAAGAAGATAAAATAAGCCAGTGGCTCTTGAGCTAAGGCTTTTAAATTAAAGTCGTGGAGATAAATTTTCTTCACGACTTTTTTATTATCTTTGCAAAAAACGCATAACAATATGAATCCAATAGTAAGTATCATCATGGGAAGCACTTCAGACCTTCCTGTTTTAGAAGCCGGCATCAAGTTTTTGGACGAGATGGGCATTCCTTTTGAAATGAACGCCTTGAGTGCACACCGTACTCCAGAGTTGGTTGAAGAATTCGCTCGCGGCGCACAAGCACGCGGCATCAAAGTCATCATCGCTGCAGCAGGCATGGCAGCTCACCTCCCAGGCGTTATCGCTGCAATGACTCCAATACCAGTCATCGGCATACCTGTCAAGACCAACATGGAAATGGATGCTCTCTTCTCAATAGTACAAATGCCTCCAGGAATACCTGTAGCAACAGTAGGTATCAACGCTTCTCTCAATGCTGCAATACTCGCAGCTCAAATCTTGGCAACAGCTGACGCTGAGATAGCTCAAAAAGTAGTCGACTACAAAGAAGGTCTCAAGAAAAAAATCGCTAAGGCTAACGAAGACCTTAAAGAAATCAAGTATAAATTCAAGACTAATTAATAATTCAACAGACAGAGGTCAACAGTCCGTGAGTGTATGTTACCCGCTGTCTGTTGTCCGTTGACCAAATATGGAAAATCAAGATGACAAACGTCTTATGACAAACAGCATTATCATACCATTAATTTTGGTCCTGATAATGTGGTTGGTTAAAATTATAGAAGTATGTTTTCATCTTGATTTTTCTTTTCTAGGGATAAAGCCATTGTCGGCAGAAGGCATCCCTGGAATATTTCTTTTCCACTTCATCCACGGCGACTGGGAGCACCTCTTCGCCAACACAATTCCGATACTCGTCTTAGGTTCCGCCTTATATTATTTCTACAAACCATTAGCCAATAAGATACTACTCATCTTGATATTCTCAACAGGATTATTGACATGGTGCGGAGCCAGAAACGGCACTCATATAGGAGCCAGCGGCTTGGTATACGGACTCACCTTCTTCCTTATGTTCAGCGGTTTCATACGACGCAACAGAAGACTCATCATCATCTCTCTTATTGTCGTCTTTTTATACGGCAGCCTCGTCTGGGGACTATATCCACAATACGCCATAGCTAATAACATCTCCTGGGAAGGACATCTCAGCGGTTTCGTCATGGGAATAGTTCTCGCTTTCTTTTATAAAGGAGAAGTATGGTATAGGGACGAGAATAGAGATGAGGACGAGGACGAGGACGAGGACGAGGACGAGGACGAAAATGAGGATGGTGAAAAACCATATTGGGATGTTCCGGAACCTGATAAGGATGAGCTTACGGTGAAGTATAGATTTAGAAGATAAAGAATTTTTTCTTGTTTTTATCAAAATAAATAAGTAATATTGCACGTTACAAACATTAAAATATAAATAACATGTTAAAATTAAAAAAATTATTATTGTTAGCATGTGCTTTAATTTTGGGCACATCCCTCTTCGCACAAGACGTACAGAAAGATAGGAAATTGTTTTTAGGCGCAAACTTTGGAGTTGGTTTTGGCCAACGACAGCATAAAAGCAGTGGCTATTTGGGCATACCATTTACACGCACAAGTGACTTTATTCCTTTTAAAGGAGGAATTGACATAGCATATGAAGCCATTGAAGACATTTCCATAGGTGTATATAGCGCAATAGGAACCGATTCCAGAAAAGAATACCAACTCTTTGATTTAGGAGCCTTGCTTTTAGTCGGTATAAACGAGTCTTCATCATTGATTCTCGGAGCGGGCGCTCACTCTATTGATTATAAATACAACGGCGGCAGTTTTAGATTAGGCGTTTTAACTCCACGAAATGTATATCTAATGCTTGGTGCCACCTATAATTATTACGTACGTAAGGATTATTATTTACCCAAAAATTCAACTACAACTTTCTCGCTTTTGATAAGTTTCGGATATAGAATATTTTAAAAATTATGGATGACATCATAATTTTTCCCAACTGCTAAAAAACATATAATAATTATTGTATCTTTGCAATGGAAATTAAGTCGATGTTTTGTGCTATTTCCGCGGTGCGAAGTCCTCGCCGGAGTAGCCTACAATGGAAACACAAACATCGCATTCTGAGGCACATAAAAAATACTATTGGAAAAATCCAATAGTATTTTTTATGTTTTAATTACTGTTATACAATATTGAACCTTTTCTTTATTAGTCCTTTTTATTCCTACAACTAAAGACACCTTGCCGATACCAACAAGTTCATATTCCATTTTTATCATTTTTTCAAATTGATTTTGATTTTTATCACCTCGCTTAGTGTCAACGACACGAACTTTTTTTGCTAATTTTAAAATACAATCGAGTTGTAGCACAGCCAATGTCGAAAGATAACTTTTTGAACTATGCTCAACTGTTTCTACAATAGAGATATATCGTATATTTATATAATCTTCTAAATCCAAATTATACAATCTTTGCGACGGATTATTTCGTTTCCATTCCTGATAGAAATTCATTATTATTTTCTCTCTTACCTTAATATCTTCCTTGCTGCTACTCGTTGGTATTCCTTTTATGTTCATAATTTTCATTCTACATTAATATAAAACATTAAAACTCCAAATACAACCTTAATCTTTCCTCGACATCATCACGTCTCACCACCTTCTTATATTGTTCCCAATTTGTTATCATACCTTTGGTTTCTCGATAGTTGACTATTTTCTTGACATCTTCATATTCTATATAAGGATGTCGTAATATTGTTTTAAAATCGTCATGATTGACTTGTATTTTCCGAATCGTAAAGCTATCGATATTAATATATGGAGAAATGATTTCATATCTAACGGAGTCAAATCCATATACTTCAAGTATCTGCTTCTTATCGATAAAGCCTCCTAATTTTTCTCTGTATTCAACGATATTTCTTGCGAAGAAAGGTCCTATTTCTGGGAGTTCAAGAAGTTGCGACGTATCTGCATCATTGATATTTACAACCGCTATTTCTTTCACAACAATTGTATTTTTCTCCACTACCTTAACATCTTTTTTAAATTCAGGTCTCTTTGCCTGTTGTGATTTTCTCTTCTCACTTTCTTCTTTTGCCTTTTGAACACGAGCCTCTCTTTCCAGCTGCTCAGCCATTTTTTGAGCATTCAGCTCTTCAATAGCATCTTCATGCAGGGCCATTATAGAATCAATATTATGTGAATAAAAATTAACTTTTGAAGGGCTATTTAGCACAAAAAAATTAGCAGCGATGAGGAGAAAAATCACCGCTGCTAAAATTGTTATCGCTATTCGTTCACCCTTAGTGAACGTCAAGAAATCATTCATATTTTGAATTAATTTTCTAAATTAACTGGTTAATGAATATCGCCATTATTACTATCGGAGCAACGAACTTTATCACGAAAAAGATAAATTTCTTCACACTTATCTTCAATGTATTTTGGTTTGTTATCTCGTCGTAGAAGCTGTCTTTTCCCATCTTCCATGCTACGAATATCACTATAAACAATGCTCCCAATGGAAGTAATATGTTAGCTGATAATTTATCCATCATATCAAAGAATGTCATATTACCGAACACGAATATGGAGTCAGCTCTAAGGCTTAATGTACAGAACACACCTATGAACAACGACACCAATGTTCCTATCCATGTTGCAGTATTACGTTTGATATTATATTCTTCTGTAAGGAAAGACACAATGACTTCAAGCAATGATATTGTGGATGTTAAGGCAGCAATAGCGAGTAATACGAAAAATATGATACAGAAGAAATATCCGCCAGCCATCTTATCAAAAATCATTGGCAAGGTATTGAATGCCAATCCGGCGCCTGCTTCTGGCTGTATGCCAAATGTGAAAGCAGCAGGGAAAATGATGATACCAGCCAATATCGCCACCAATGTATCTGCAGTAACAACCGACAATGATGTTGTTGTGAGATTATCATTTTTGTTAATGTATGAGCCGTAAGTGATGAGAGCACCCATACCCACGCTGAGAGAGAAGAACGCTTGTCCCAAAGCGGCGAGCACGACAGTGCCATTAACTTTAGAGAAATCAGGTTTAAACAAGAACTTAATACCTTCAGAAGCACCACTCATCGTCAGCGACTTAACACATAATATGATAAGTATCACAAATATTGCAGGCATCATAATCTTAGTATATTTCTCGACACCATCCTTTACACCTTTAAAGATGATAAAAGCTGTAAGTCCCATGAATATAAACTGCCAGAATAATGGTCGGAACGGTTCATTTTGAAAATCCGTAAAACCTTGTTCTATAGCTGTTATATCTTTATCTGCGAAGAAGTTTGTCACTGCCTTATAGATATATTCTAATGTCCAGCCTGCTACGGTGCTATAGAATGCGAGCACCACGAAAGCCGCCAATATTCCAATGTAACCTATCAGAGGCCATTGGGTCTTTGGTGCCATAGCTTTCAATGAACCAACAGGATTCTTGCCTCCGCGACGTCCTATATAAAACTCAGCCATCATGATAGGGATGCCGAGGCATAACACCATCGCCACATAAATAAGCAAGAATGCACCTCCACCGTTTTCACCTGCGAGACAAGGGAAGCGATAGATGTTACCTAAACCTACTGCCGAACCGGCTGCCGCTGCAACAGCTCCCAACTTGGAGCCAAAGCCATCTCTTTTTTCACTCATAGTATGTAATCTTTTTTATTATTTACCCATTATTTTACTTGCGACCTTAAATATTCCTTTGAGATCATTATATCTAAGTTCCGGATAATAAACCTCCTTACCACCGAATCCTTTATAAAAACGCGCCAAGCCATCATTGTCGGAACCTTCGAAATCGAAGACATACTGCGACTCGCAGAAGTCTTTTATAACATAATCCAACAAGTATGTCAGGGCATGTTTTTGCTTATGATTTTCATCGCTGCCAGAGAAAAGAAATATTATTCTATCGTGGCTACACATGAAGACGCCACCAGCTATAGTCTGGTTGTCAATATCATTGACGCCACACACAAAACATGAGTCATGATATATCGCAGTGTCAATCAAATCGAGGAGACGTTTATATTCTTTCTCTTTCCAATGGCTCACCTCCTTACCTCTGTTGCGCGCGAAGATATTTATTATAGTCTCAGGTTTTACTTCTTTATCAATCTTAAGCTGCGCATTCTCCGCCTTAGCGAGATTACGTTTGGTATTATTGTTATAATTATTATATATAGACTGGTAGTTATATATCAGATCCAGCTCTATATTACGATGAGGCACATATAGACCCAACTCATAATCCACTTTGTTGAACTCATTGAGACGATACTTCATCATACGATATTTCTTTGGTATGGCAAGGACGAACCTTGTTACGTCATCTTCGGAGAGAGCCGACTGAGAATAGACGCCGAGCTGCTGCACGAAGAAAGGCTGAAACACATACGATATTCCAAACTTACGACTTGGTGTAAGCGGCATCACCCTCTCGTAGTCGTTTTCTATCAAGGCTTCCCATTGAGGATGTACGATATCGAGATACCACGACCAGGCATAGACGCTACCGTTGAAAGACCTCGCGATACAATCGTCCCAACGTCTTTTGTCAATCATAGTATGAGTCAGATGTTTTATCATTGTCAATTCAAAATATAGTCAAGAATTTTTCTGTATAATGTAATCCATCCATCCCAACGTTTTTCTCCCGATAATGTTTCATTATGCCACAAAAGAATAAATGTTCCGTTAACATTTTTCACCTCATCGACGAGTTTCTTGGCTTTCTCGAACGACTCGCGCACGTCGAGGTCGAGGTAGTCGCGCATAGTTCCATCCATCAAGGCGAAAGGATGAACATTAAGTTTTGTCTTGGTGTCATTTTCCAAATCAAAGAACTGGAAGGTATCGGCATAGCCAGCTCTGAAACCAGCTTGCGACGCATAACCCATTGAGTAATCGTCGGTGATGTCTAACTCAAGCAGTATCTGATATGACGTAGGCAGACATAATCTCAGAAAATGCTGACGGCTCATCGTCACCTCTCTATTCAAGACATCCGAGAGACGGTTCACCTCTTCCTTGATGACTTCTTTCTTAAGATATGAAGAGAAGGAAGGATGTATTCCCACATGAGCATAATCGCCGAGATGCTTGATAAGTTTCTGGAACTCTTTATTTCTTATCGATATATTCTTATCGTTGGTGTTATAGTCGCCGCACAAGATAAAATATAGAGGCTTCAATTTCAGTTCTTTCTGTAGCTTGATCTGATAGTCGAAGGTATCGAAAGGATCCATCCTTTTATTTCTAAGGACATCCCATCTCTCTTTTAACTCTCTCTTGTTGAATAAAATCATATCTCTCAAGAAGGCTGAGGCTGTCCTGAAGAAGCCTTTGTTCTTATAAGCCCAAGCCGCGTCGATGTCGTATGTAGGGATAAACTTAAAAGTCTTTTTTCTCAGATTGATCTCAGGATAAGCAGCTGTAATAGCTTCACCTAATTCTTTAGCCCATATATTAATGATAGGGGTCTCCATCACCTCCATCTTATACAAGATAGAGTCTTGCGGCTGGAATCTGTTATATTGGTCGCATACGTGAGGAAGATATTCTTCATAACGAGTTATGATATAAAACGAAGCAGCGAAGATGTCGAATGGAAATAGCGATTTGTCGTTATATACCTGATATATAGCCTTAGAGTCATTATATTTAAAAATCCTAAGATCCTGGTCTGCGATGTCGCGTTCATAAAGAATCTTCACCGACTGTTGATACAAGGCAGGTTCATCTTCCATTGGGAACGGCGCATAATGAAGTCGCGGTCCTTGATATGAGAGATATTTCTCCAAATCGGTAGTGAATTTAAAATCTATACCGAGTTCTTCCTTCAACAATAATTCAAAAATATAGAATAATCTATTGGTTATCTTAGGAACTAATATAAGCATTTCCATAAGTTCTCCTTGTTTTATATAAGTCAAATCACAATGCAAATTTAAAATATATATTGATAGATGTAAAGTTAAAAATTGTTAAAATTATATTGTAAATGAACATTATTTTTCACTCAATGTTTAACATCAAAAATATAACATTTATGAAAACATACGATTTATACGAACGTGCCATGGAGCCTGTCAGACATTGGTGGATGTACTTGATAATAGGCGTATTGGCTTTTATCTTAGGAGTGTTCATGCTGACCAATCCAGCTATCACTTACGAAATGATGACCTTATTGCTTGGTCTTGCTTTGGTTGTCTTCGGTGTCATCGAGTTGATTGTAGGTCTTTTCAGCCGCAACTTTTTCGTGTCGCGAGCAGCAGTGCTCATCGGGGCGATACTTAACATTGTATTGGGTATCCTTCTCGCTGCCAATCCAGGTATAGCAGCTCTCACTCTTCCGCTAATACTTGGCATGTGGATGCTCTATCAAAGTTTTATGATTATAAGTTACGCCGGCGACCTCAAAGGCTTCAATGTGAAAGGCTACGGCCTCACCCTCTTCTGCGGAATAGTGCTTCTCATTTTGGCAGTTCTGATATTATTACGTCCTGTAACAATAGGCATGATGACAGTCGCGATTTACATATCTTTGTCGTTCATCATCTACGGTCTCTCCGAGATTGTATCAGCTTTCAGACTTAAGGCAATACATAATATAATTGAAAATTGAAAGTTGAAAGTTGAAAGTTGAAAATTAAAAATTAAGGCTGTATTTCATATCGGAATCAGCCTTTTTTTGTTTGTATATATATTTAAAAAAACATATATTTGCCTTCATGATTTTATAGTCATTGTCTTATGAAAAAAAGTGCCTTTATCTTGTTTTTGTCATTGATTTGCACAAGTATCAATGCTCAAGTCGTTGAAAAGATTTACAAATTCGACGAACCTGAAATCGTCAGTATCGACAATTATTCTTTGATTAAGTTTCCAGGAAGTCAGCAACATGCTGAGGTGGGAAGTCCAAGTCTTCCGTATCAGCCGGTAAGTCTCCTCCTTCCAATGGGATACGATGCTGAGTCGGTTGAAGTGCAACTCCTCGACTTCAAAGAGATTGAAGGCAGTTATATACTTTATCCTTATCAACAAGCTGTTCCTTATTCTCGTCTGGAAACATTTAAGTTTGAAAAGAACGATGATATTTATGCTTCCAAAGGCGACTATCCTTTAAAAAGTCATAACGATGTCTCGACACATTATCTTAATGGACATTCGTTTGCTTTCCTTAACTTCACTCCAGTCCAATATATTCCTTCAGAAGGAAAAATAAAATACGCGCAGAAAGTCAAGGTGAGCATTAAAACCACAGCCGAGAGAGATGACCATTCTGCAATGTTATGGAATACTCCTTCTTTAACACAGAGCGTTACAAATCTTGCGCAAAATCCAGAGATGGTTTCTTCATATAAACATAGAGGTAAATCTCTGCCAGGTTATGATATTCTCGTCATCACCGCAGAAAATTATGTGGCAGGGTTCGACGAATATGTAGAACATTATAACAGCATGGGCTATCGTACAAGACTAGTCACTGTTGAGTCTATTTATTCTCAGACCATAGGCATTGACGAACAAGAGCAGATAAGAAATTACATCATTGAAGAATATCAGAACAACGGCATTATGATGGTGATGTTGGGTGGTGATGTCAATATCATCCCATATAGAGGCTTGTATTGTATGGTAAGTGAGGATTATGTTGATGAAGGCATACCTGCCGACTTATATTATGCTTCTCTCGACGGCACTTGGAATGATAACGAAAATAATTTCTGGGGTGAGTGGTTTGAGTCTGACCTGCTCCCTGAAATCGGTATTGCGCGCCTGTCTTTTGCTAACGAACAAGAGCAGCATAATATGATTCATAAGACATTGTCATATCAGAGAAATCCTATTATGGGAGAATTTCGTAACATCACTTTAGGCAGTGAGATTATGGACGATACTCCGACATACGGAGGCGACTTCCTTGAACTTATCATTGGCAAATGTGACGAACATGGATACGGAACCATTGGCATACCAGAAGATTATAACTTTACCAGAATATATGCAGAACATGACAACTGGAGCGGAGAGAATCTAGCAAAAGCTATCAATAAAGGTACACAATATGTTCATCATGCAGGTCATGCCAACTCCGACTTCGTTGCTGGATGGTATTTAAGCGATATCACTGATGATAACTTCCATGATGTTAATGGCATTGACCATAACTATACTTTCTTCCATTCTCATGGATGTATATGTGGTGCCTTCGATGAAGACTGCATAATGGAAAGAATGATTAAAATTGAAAACTTCTGCGTTGCTGTGTCAGGTAACTCGCGATATGGATGGTATTGTCCTGGAGGTTGGGATGGTCCTTCAATACATTTACATAGAGAACTCGTTGACGCTCAGTATAACGATAAGTTGAACAATCTCGCCATGTCGCTAAGAGAATCAAAGATACAGACAGCTCCGTTGGTCGAAAACTTCGATGCAACACGATGGAACTATTACGACCTCAACGTACTCGGCGATGGAGCAGCTCCTATATGGCTTGACGAACCTTTCGAGACAGTTGTCGATTGTGATACTTACATCAAAGTAGGAACTGAAAATCTGAAGCTAACAGTGACCGACAATGATGGAGAACCATTGAAAGGATTCCGCTGCAGCTATTTTTCCAACGACAACGAATTGACAGGTTTCGCCATGACCGACAAAGACGGAGTCGCTGAGATAATATTTGAGTCGGCATTATCTGAAGACGGTTACGCAAATATTATTGTCACAGGTCCTAATGCTTTCCCTAATAGAAAAGAATTGATTATATATAAGACCGATACTCCTTTTGTGATATTGGATAATTATTCCATCAACGATAACGACGGACAACTTGATTATTCTGAAAACCACATTATGAATATGTCATTTAAAAACGTTGGAGACAATAACGCAAATGACATAAATGCAACTCTTACTTGCGACAAACCGGAATATGTCAATATCACTAATGCGACTGTCAATGTCGGTAATGTTGATATAGATAATGTCGTCAATATAGAAAATGCTTTTGCTTTCACAATATGCGATAGCGTTCCTAATAACACTAAGGTGAGATTTTTTGTCACTTGCAACGATGGCAATGAAGAATGGAAAAGTAAGTTTGATGTTAGCATCAGCGCTCCTGAATTTGAGATTGTCAATCCTGCTGGATTGGAACTTAATCCAGGAGATATAGCTACATTAGAATTTACTATCGTCAACAAAGGCGGCAGCGATGCAAATAATATTGTCTTCTCAATCTTCCCTCCAGAAGAAACAACTCTCGAACAAAACGAATTCGAAATAGCAAGTCTAGCTACAGGCGAAGAGATGAAGATAGAGTTGATGTTGACAGTTTCTGATGATGCTATGTTTGGTTACGCTTACGAAATGCCGACGGCAGTTTATTCAGGAAAATATATCACAATAGACAGTTATGCCGTATCTATCGGTGCTTTGACCGAGGATTTTGAAACAGGAGATTTCACTAATTTCGATTGGGAATATAATGGTCTCACATCATGGAGTGTCGTGTCAAACGAAGCATACGAAGGTCAATATTGCGCTAAATCTGCGTCTGTAGCTGATATGTCTTCTTCTGTTCTTAAAATCACTCTTGATGTAAAAGTTGATTCTGATGTTAGTTTCTATAAAAAGGTATCTTCTGAAACTAACTACGACTTCCTTGAATTTTATATCGATGAACAGATGATGAATGCATGGTCGGGAGAGGTGGACTGGTCCATGGAAACATATTCTATAAACAAAGGCGTTCATACTTTGAAATGGATTTATACAAAGGATGTTTCTTATAACAGCGGACAGGATTGTGCTTGGATTGATAATATTAAATTACCTCCTATGTCAGTAATAGTGGATGTTGAAACTGTCGAAGAGAAGAATATAGAGATATATCCTAATCCAAGCAATGGTGTGTTCAACATTAGTTTAGGTGATTTAAACAGCAATGTTACTATCTATAATGCGATGGGACAGATTGTCTATCAGATGTCGGATTTGACAAATGAAATAGAAATAAATCTTGGTGATATTAGTCCTTCATTATATTTCATCAATATCAAAAACACTGAAATCGATTACACAGAAAAGATAGTGGTAAGATAAAAAGTTTACGACAAAACAAAAACGGCGGCGTGTCATAATGAAACGGCCGCCATTTTTTATTGATTATCTCATTTCTTATTCGATAACTATTCTCTCTGTAACATTCATCTCTGAATTTCTGATATTGACGAGATATAATCCAGAGTTGATGTTGTCGAGTCTTATCTCTGCCTTATTGCTTAAACCAGCATTTTGATAAACTACTTGTCCCATTGTATTGTAAATTGTCACAACACTTTCAATGTCGCCGAGTTCGATGCAGAATGCGCCATTGTTTGGATTAGGATAGACTTCGATATTTTGTTCTACGACGGTTTCGACGTCAACGACAACTGCT
>JAZLEF010000058.1:0-16231 GCA_045615125.1 Bacteroidales bacterium | reverse complement strand
TTTATAGTTTATAGAGTTCTTTGCTTTTATTGTTTACCAGCTTGTTCTTATTTAATCTCTTGATTCACCAAAGAATCTGAGCAAGTATAAGAAAAGATTTAAGAAATCGAGATATAAGCTCAAAGCTGCATGAACGGTAATCTTAGCCATGACATCGCCATCGCTGATACCAGCTTCGCCTATTTGTTTTATCTTTTGTACATCAAATGCAGTAAGACCTGTAAAAATAAGGACACCTAAAATACTAATGATATAATCCATTCTTGCGCTATGCATAAACATATTAACCAAAGTAGCGATGACAATACCTATCAAAGCCATAATGAGGAAGGAACCGAATTTAGTTAAATCTGTTTTTGTTGTGTAACCTACTACAGCCATAACGCCGAACATTCCTGCAGAAATGATGAATGTCTTGAATATTGAAGCTGTTGTATAAACCCAGAATATGAAACTGAGGCTGATACCCATAAGGATGGAATATATAACATACATGAGTACTGTTTTCTGTACTGACATCTTATGCATTCTTGTTGTCATTGTCAACACAATGATGAAAGGTGCGAGTGTTACTATCCAGCCGAGTATGCTCATCTTAGCACCTCCTTGAGGCATTACATGTACCAACATGCTGAACAATGCTTCATTAGTTCCGAATAAATATGCAGTAGCAGCTGTTATGCCGAGTGCTGCAAACATCCACATAAACACAGTCGATACAAAAGATCTTGACATATCCTGTGTCATTGTTTTTTGTGGATTGTAGTTTTCATTAAATTGATTCATGACAAATTATTTAAAATTGGTTTGTTAATATTTAATGTAAATTTGAACCTATAAGTTGCAAGAATTCGGCGCGGGTCTCGCTACGCTCGAATGCTCCTGTAAAATCGGATGTCGTTGTGACAGCACTTTGCTTTTGGACACCGCGCATACTCATACACAAATGTCGTGCCTCTATAACGACTGCCACTCCAAGAGGATGCAAGGCATCGTTGATAGCTTCTTTAATCTGTGTCGTCAAACGTTCCTGTACCTGCAATCTTCTTGAATATGCTTCCACCACGCGGGCTATCTTACTTAATCCAGTGATGTAACCGTTTGGAATATATGCGACATGAGCCTTACCGATGAATGGTATCATGTGATGTTCACATAACGAGAACAACTCGATATCCTTAACAACCACCATCTGACGATAATCTTCTTTAAAACGTGCCGACAATAAAATGTCAATTGGATTCATGGTATATCCTTGTGTGAGAAACTGCATCGACTTGGCAACACGAAACGGAGTCTTCTCCAAGCCTTCGCGGTTGACATCCTCACCAAGAAGTTCTAAAATAGCTGCATAATGTTCCTGCAACTTTTCTAATTTCTCAGGATTAAATTTATCAATCCTTTCGTATCCGATAATTTCGTTATTCATTTCCATTGTTATTTTTTCTTACCAACATATATTTCTCAAACACAGAGAAACATAAATAATATGTTAAAAATGTAATGACAAATGCTATTTTATCTTCAGGTATTTTTATTACATAAACTGCAATGATTATCAAATAACCAACAAGTTTCAATATAGTTGAAATCATATAGAAATTTGTCAGTTTGTAAGTATCATTCTTGGCTCTTATGTCTATGGTTTTCCTAAACATTATCGTGCTTACCACAACAAAAAGCATCAGCAAATAGTGCCAATGTGGCGTAATATATTGAGGTGCATATACACTAAGCATCATGCTAATACCCCATAATATTCCAAAGAGGCTCAGTAATGATATTAAGAATTTTTTCCTTACAGATTTCATCATTTCTTTGGTTCAACTTTTGGAGCGTCCACTTTACCCATCTCACATTTACCTGTGAAGATAGCTCCAATTTCTATATATAATTGTTTTGTTGTGAGTTCGCCTTCTACACGTGATGTCGATTTCAAAGAGGTAAGTTCGTCAACAAATATCTTACCATTGACATGTCCCGACAAGTCGGCTTGTTTGCAATAGATATCACCTTCGATAGTACCGTTCTGTCCCAACACTATCTTACCATTTGATTTCAACAATCCTATCACTTTACCGTCAATACGGATGTCACCATTTGATTCTATTTCACCTTTTATTATAGTTCCATTGCCTATAATGTTTCTTGCAGGGCTATCGTTATTACTCATAATATTGTTTTTTGACATTTTTTATTTCGCTTTAATGTTCCAGAATTCAATATATTCTTCGACATTCTTTTTAGAATAGAATATCGGATAATTTGTCTTTGAAATAAGTAAAACCTTATATTGGTCTTCTTTGATACCACCGAAGAGATAATCGGTCAAGAACATGGCTGTCTTATAATCTTCAGCTTTTGCTCTGTTTTCAAATTCTTCTATTGTCACTATCGACTCTTGTTTGTTAAGCATTACATTCTTAATCTCGAGCTGTAACATTCTGAAGTTTTCCTTGTTGAAGTCGCTGAGACGAACTTTCAAAGGATTGATTCTTACGTTTTTGGTATTACATACAACCATAACATAATACTCTTCATCAGGGTCATAGTTGTAAGGATATTCTTTTTCTGGTTCTTTTTCTTTAGGTCGAGCACTTTCCACTGGAAGTCCGAGATTATACATCTCATTAGCTTTGAGAAGCACTTCCATTGCGTGAGGTTTGATGCTGCTTTCAGGATATTTTTGTACCAAACGATAGAGTGCGTATGCCATAGAATCAACGACTTCGAGCTGACCCAATGAAATTGCATCGAGGAACTCAAAACGTGGCATCAACAAAGTATCGTTAGGACATAATTCGCGAGCTTTCTCTACATTCATTCTCACACGTTGGAACTGTCCTTTTTTGTATGCATCAAAAGTCTTTGAATATAAATTCGACGACTCCATTCCTTTCTCTTGTTCCTTGATGAAATATTCAGGATCGATGATGATTTTTGATTGATTAGAATCTGGGTATTTGTTAAGGATAAGATTTTTATAATATTCAGCCTTATCATATTCTTTTCTCTCGTTATACATCTTATAGAGATAATACCATGAAGTCAGTTCGTATTCATTTTCAGGATAACGATCGTTGAGTTCTGTATAAGCATCGATAGAGTTTTTATAATCCTCCAAGTTATCGTAATAAATATAGCCTATATTATTCAATGCTTGAAGTATCATCTCGTTAGCTTCTTCTTTTTGTTTTACTGTGAAAGGAATCTGTTGTAGATAATATCCTATATCAGTAGGCTGATATTGTGCAGTATCGACAGGCATTTCGTTTTTACGTTTTTCGAGAAGTTCTTCTATCTCTTCTTCCGACAATGTTGCCAATTCCTCTTTAGTGAAATAATCGAGGAGCTCCTGCTGTTCCAATTCTTCTTCTGTCATCATGCTTTGCTTGTTGCTGATAAACCAGAAATCTTCCAGCTGACGGTTACCCCATTTGTTTCTAAACTCGGTAGCACCGCGTGTCAATGATGTCTGATTATAGAAATACCAGCTTGGTGTTGATGAGGTTGTTGTTGACATATCAGGAGTTGCTACTCTTTCGTCACCTCCAAGAAGAGCCAGCTGTTCTTGAAGTTCCTTCTCTTTCTGAAGACGTTCCTGTTCTGCCTTGTATTCTTCAATAACCTGAGCTATCACCTTATTTCTCGACACCGAGTCCATATCAGCGAGACGGAGCAAGCTGTCTTGCAACTGATATACTGAAAGGTTGTCGACCAAGTCGGTAAGCACAACAGAAAGATTCAATATGCTATCATATTCTGGATATGTAGCATCCATTGTCATAACCACTGTATCGTAATATGCTTGAGAAAGGACATATTCTTTGTTGTCGAACAACATTGTAGCAGCCTTCAAAGAGGACTTAACTTTTTGACGAGGATTGTTTTTACTTGTTGCTACAGAGTTTCTGAGATATTTTATTCCGAGAGGTTCATTGTTTTCTCTCAGTGCCACGTCGGACATAGCAAAATAAATTCTGTCTTTGTATTCAGTGTTTTTAGAGTCATCAAGCATCTTCCAGAACATTTTCATGATAGAAGCCGTATCGCCTGCGTTATGACATTTTGCGAGATTCATCTGAGCCTCGAAAGTCATTTCGTAGTTAGGATGTCTTTTTATGACAGCCTCGAATTGCTCAGTAGCTCTCATGTTGTCGTTTTGGTATTCATAAATCTGTCCCAAGATAAACATAGTTCTGACGCGAGTGTCTCTATCGAGATTTTTCAACAATGCACTCTTGAGATATTTCACTGCATTGTCGTATTGCTTTTGTTTGATATAGAAATCAGCAAGCACCAGGTCGAGGTTGTTTCTCACATACTTAGGCATCTTGTCGGTCTGTGATGTTGTCACTATCAACGACTGAAGTATAGCCTCAGCTTTGGGAAATTGTTGTGTTTCTATGTAAGTCTTTGCAAGCCATAAGTTGGATGTATGAGTTATGTCGTTATATTTATACGAGTTGGTAACGAAGTCGAAAGTACGGCGAGCAGGAATATATTCTTGTTTATAGAAATTAGCTATCGCCATGATGAGGTATGAATCGTCAATCCATTTAACATATTCCTTGCCACCGAAGCGCATGGAGTGACGCTGAATACTGATCGAAGCTTTCTCTATCGCCCTATCCATATTGGAATTAAGTGAGAGAGCGTTTTCTTTGGTTCCATAATTGAAGACAGGAAGAATGACAGTGTAATCATCTTTGACAGCTTCTTTCAAAGACTTCTCGCCTTCTTTAACACTTTGATCTCCGTTCCACCAAACATTATAATGACTTGTAAGGTTATGATAAACTCTTCTGTTCCATTTGTTTCTTTTGGTAGAACAAGATGTCAACACCAAAACTGCCAATAACCCTAATAAGATATTTCCTAATTTGCTACTTCTGATATTCAACACTTTCTGATATTTTTAAAACTAATCAACGAATATAACTCACTTTTTTATCTTTTATTTCGACATTACATTCCGAATATGCAAAAATAAATAATTAGACGTTATACGATGTGTTTTTTATAAAAAAAAATAAAAAGTATAAAAAAGCTCAAAGAAAACTTGTAATTTTACAGCTTGAAATAAAAAATGGCATCATGGATAATTTTGTTGTATCAGCGAGGAAATACAGACCTGTGACATTCGACAGTGTTGTTGGGCAAAAAGCCATCACATCCACATTACAAAATGCGATTAGGACTAACACCTTAGCGCAGGCTTTTTTGTTCTGCGGACCAAGAGGTGTCGGCAAGACTACCTGCGCCAGAATCATGGCCAAGACCATCAACTGTATGAATCCTACGGCCGACATGGAAGCATGCGACGAATGCGAATCATGCAAAGGCTTCAACAACTCCAACTCATTCAACATATACGAACTCGACGCTGCATCTAACAACTCCGTTGACGACATACGCAACCTCGTTGACCAAGTAAGAATACCACCTCAAGTGGGACAATACAAGGTCTATATCATCGACGAAGTCCACATGCTCTCACAAGCTGCTTTCAACGCCTTCCTCAAGACATTGGAAGAACCGCCAGCGTACGCCAAGTTTATACTCGCCACAACGGAAAAACATAAGATTATCCCTACCATTTTATCACGATGCCAGATATTCGACTTCAAGAGAATAACAGTCGATGATATAAGCAAACATCTGCAAAACATAGCAGTAAAAGAAAATATAATAGCCGAAGAAGAAGCTCTTAACATCATCGCACAAAAAGCCGACGGCGCATTACGCGATGCTCTGTCAATATTCGACCAGATGGTCAGCTTCTCTGGAAATACTATAACTTACAAAAACGTCATCGACAACCTCAACGTACTCGACTACGAATATTATTTCAGAATAGTAGATTATATCTTGGCAAAAGATAACAACTCTATACTGCTGCTCCTCAATGATGTCGTTGAAAACGGATTCGACATACAACATTTCATCCAAGGCTTGGCAAGCCATCTGAGAAACCTGCTTCTCGGCAAAGACCCGAGACTAGTAGAGATGATGGAGGTGAGCCGACAACTTAAAAACAGATATATAGAACAAACTAACAAATGTTCACAATATTTCATTCTTAAGGCATTAGACCTCGCCAACCAATGCGACCTCAACTTCAGAAATAGCAGCAACAAAAGACTACATCTGGAGATATGCCTGATGAAAATGTGCTTTGCAGAAAGACCACAAGACAATAAAGCAACGGTCCAACAAGCACCTCAACAACCAATGGTTCAACAACCAACACCTCAACAGCCAACGGTCCAACAACAAACAGTTCAAAGACCAATGGCTAACAGCCAACAACCAATAGTTCAACAGCCTACAGCTCAAAGACCAACGGTCCAACAGCCAATGGCCAACAGTCAACAGCCAACAGCCAACAGCCAACAACCAGCAGTTCGTGTTTCAAGATTAAACAGAGCTGGTACTATCTCCATCACTGCTGCAGAACCTAAGAAAGAAGAAGCTGTTGAAGAAATATGGAACGACGACTTCACACAGGAGCAACTTACCAAGGCATGGAACGACTTTGTCACTTCCTACCAACAGGTGTCGCCAGTGTTCGTTGCAGGAATAAAAAACGGAGAGCCTACAATGAACGGCAAGGCTGAAATACACTTCAAGATAGACAACGTCTTGGTCGTAAAAGATGTGAACAACATGTATGCACTCCACGAATATCTCAAGAGAGCATTGCACAACAACCAATTTGTTCTTAAAGAAGACGTGTTAGAACGTCCAAGAGAAGTCGTCCTTTACACCGACAAACAAAAATTTGAAAAAATGGCCAACGACAATCCGAGCCTTTTTGATATAAAACAATCACTTAATTTAGACTTAAACGTATAATATGGGAATATGGAGATGGTTATGTGGTAAAATCCTAAAGATATGGGGATGGAAAATTGTAGGTGAATTGCCACCTGTAAAAAAATGCGTCATCACAGTGGCTCCTCACACCTGCATTGCCGACTTCATCTTAGGAAGATTAGCATATTTTTCTTTAGATGTAGAAGTTAAGTTCTTGATAAAAAAAGAATTTTTCGAATATCCCATCTTAAAGCAGCTCTTGAATAAATTAGGAGGTTTGCCTGTCGATAGGAGCAAAAGTAACAACACTGTATCACAAGTGGCAGCCATTTTCAAAAAATACGATAATCTTAACATCGTCATCGCTCCGGAAGGAACAAGAAAATTGGTACACAAATGGAAAAGAGGTTATTACTACATAGCAGAAAAAGCCAACGTTCCTGTCGTAATGGGATTCTTAGACTTTAAGAAAAAAGAGATGGGATTCGGTCCATGGTTTTATCCTACTGGCAATTATGAAGAAGACTGGAAACTCATGGAGAATTTCTACAGAGGAATAACAGCGAAACATCCGGATAGATATAACTTATCTGAATAATTATGGCAAAAGAGAAGAAAAAATTAAGAGACAAACTAAGAAAAAAATACCGTGTAGTTGTTTATAACAACGACACTTACGAAGAAAAGATACACTTTAAGTTCACCTTGTTGAACTTTTTCAACATACTCGTCTTTTCGTCGGTGCTTCTTATCGTATTGGTGACTTATTTAATAGCCTTCACTCCATTGCGAGAATATATACCAGGTTACACCGACGTCAGCCTCAACAGACGCGTCTATGAAATGGAACAGCGAGCCGACTCTCTAGAGACAGTCTTCCATCAGAAAGATTTATATATCAACAATCTGAAAAAGATTATCATGGGAGAAGACTTTGAAAACGACAGCATCAACTCGCTTCTTACCAAAACAAGCAACACCGATTTCAGCAACATCAAAGATAAGAAATCTAAAGAAGATAGTCTTTTCCGCGTCGAATATGAGACTGAGACAAGAAATAATCTGTTCAAACAAGAAATCATCAAAGACAATCCTACCAAGTACAAACTCGTCTCTTTCTTCAGTCCTATGAACGGCATCATAACAAATCATTTCAACAGAGAAGAAAAACATTACGGCGTCGACTTGGTTGCCGACAACAACTCCGTCATCAAATCGACAGCCGATGGCACTGTAATATATTCCGATTGGACTGTAGAAAACGGATACTGTATTGGCATACAACATAATGGTAATCTGTTCACTATCTACAAACATAATGCGGTCTTGCTGAAAGACGACGGTGATTTTGTCAAAGCCGGAGAGCCTATCGCGATATACGGTAACAGCGGCAGTATGTCGACAGGACCACACCTTCATTTCGAGTTATGGTACAACGGAACTCCACTAAATCCTGAAGATTATATTTCTTTCGAAAGTAATTAAATTTGAATAACATTTTTACTTATCTTTGCGGATTAAAAAATTTATAACCAATGGTAGTTTTAATGAAAGTCATACAACTCTTTTTAGCACTGTCTATCTTAGTGATTGTGCATGAGTTCGGTCATTTTATTACAGCAAGAATATTCAAGACAAGAGTTGAGAAGTTCTATATTTTCTTCAATCCATATTTTTCACTTTTCCGCTGCAAGAAAGTACATGGCAAATGGCGTTTCGCTTTCTTCAGCAAAAACGTACCTGAAAAATACATAACACACGAACACATCGACCCTATCACAAACAAAAAAGAAACCACCTACGAATCAATAGATTTAAGCACATTGCCATCTGACGATTGGCGTACCGACGAAGACACTACAGAATTCGGCATCGGCTGGATTCCTCTCGGAGGCTTCTGCAAAATATCAGGCATGATTGACGAGTCGATGGACTTGGAACAAATGAAAAAGCCAGCCCAGCCTTGGGAATTCAGAAGCAAGCCAGCATGGCAACGTCTCATCGTGATGGTAGGCGGCGTAGTAATGAACGTCATCTTAGCATACGTAATATACACAGGATTACTCATCTCACAAGGTTCTCAATATCTTCCAACTTCAGAAGTTAACAAATACGGCATCGCTACAAGCGAACTCGCCAGAGAATTCGGCTTGAAAGATGGTGACAAGATATTAAGCGTCAATGGCAATCACATTGACAACTTCCAACAAATCCAAATGGAGATACTACTTGAAGGTACAGAATACATCGAAGTTGAAAGAGAAGGCGAAAGAATCAAGATAGAACTCCCAGAAGATGCAATAGCAAAAATCATCAACAGCAACAATCTTTTAATATCATACAGAACACCTTTTGCCATCGGTGACTTCGTTGCAGGATCCATCGCTCAAAAGGCTGGAATGCAGAAAGGCGACAGAATAATATCAATCAACGACATCAGCGTTCCATACTACAACGACTTCCTCAGCACAATTACAGACTATGCAGATAAAGACATCGTCATCGGAGTTATCCGTGAAAATGACACCTTACATTTCAACATGCAACTTGGCAGCGACGGTAAGTTGGGTGTTATGCCAGCAAACATATTAGAACTAAAGACCCAAGAATACACATTCTTTGAAGCCATCCCAGAAGGATTAAATAAAACAGGAAAAGAATTGAGCGACTACTGGAAACAGTTGAAACTCATATTCAACCCTAGCACAAAAGCATACGAAAGCCTCGGCGGTTTCATCTCAATAGGAAGCATCTTCCCTGAGACATTCAACTGGATTCTATTCTGGAGAATGACAGCATTCTTGTCAATAATATTAGCCGTCATGAATATCCTTCCTATACCAGCCCTCGATGGCGGTCACGTACTCTTCTTATTATATGAAATCATAACAAGAAGAAAACCAAGCGACAAATTTATGGAAATAGCTCAGACAGCTGGATTATTAATCTTATTAGCATTGCTGATTTATGCAAACGGCAACGACATCATAAGGTTATTCCGATGAATTAATTAATAAGGTGTTAAAAACTTAATCATTATTGGTTATAAACAAACACAATAAACGAATAAAAATAAAGTTAAAACAGAATAATAAATAATATAGTGCAAAAGCTAAGATACATACTGACCATGATATTTGTTGTTGCCTCAGGTTTATTGATGGCACAGCAAGCACCTATGTTTACCAACTACAGTAATTCTTACGCTAGCGTTAATCCTGGATTTGGAGGTCTGAGTGAAGGTGTCAATGTGATGGGTATCTACAGAGACCAATGGCATGGATTCATCACTGACTCAGAAGGAAAATCCATAACACCAAAAACCACATTATTCTCAGGCGATATGCCAGTGAAACTTTTGAAAGGCGGAGCATCCTTATCCATAATGAAAGACGACATAGTGCATGAACATAACATCAATGTCAACATGGGTTATTCATTCCATATGGATTTAGGTCCAGGTACTTTGGGTATGGGTTTGGCATTGAACTTACTCAACCGCTCTGTCGATTTCTCAAATTTCCATCCTAACGTACAAGACCCTATCCTTCCACAAGGAGAACAGAGCGACATGCTCATCGACGCTAACTTCGGTTTATTCTGGCAGATACCAGAAACATTATATATCGGTATGTCTATCACCAATTTATTTGAATCAAAAGGAAAGCAACTTATTGAGAATGCTACAACAAGTGCAAGTTTCATAGGAGATAGAACATTTTATTTAATGGCAGGATATGAATACCAATTCAATAATCCTGTCTTTGTTTTGTTACCTTCATTATGTTTGATGAGTGACATTGCATCTACACAAATTAATGCAGGAGCCAAAATCTTATACAATAATAAAGTATGGCTTGGCGTTAACTACAGATACCAAGAGTCGGTAGCGGCTATGGTAGGTTTTAAAATCAAGGATCTTCAGATTTCATATTCATACGATGTCAACACTATGGGATTAGACGTACAAGGTTCACACGAAATATGTGTAAGTTATTTTGTGAAGTTGGATCTGGAGAAATCAGCAAGAATATATCGTAACATTAGATATTTATAAAATAATAATAAAATAAGATGAAAAAATTATTGGTATTAAGTTTAGTCATTTTTACACTTGTTGGTTGCAGCAATACTCCACAGGGTGAGTTGGTAGGTGTAAGAAAGAAAACCAAACAGTTCTATCAGCCAGACCCATACGGTATGGTATTCATTCCTATGGGAAGCTACACCATGGGCGTTGGTGGACAAGATGTTGCTTCAGGGCAATTAACACAACCAAAAACCATCTCAGTTTCATCATTCTATATGGATGAGACAGAGATTACAAATAACGAATATCGTGAGTTTGTTAATTGGGTTAGAGACTCTATTGCAAGAACATTATTAGGTGAGGTTCAACCTGATGTTTATCTCATCAGTGAGAATGAAAAAACCGGTGAAGTATATGATCCTCCATATTTAAATTGGGACGAAGATATCAATTGGAACAGTGAAGACCAAGATGTAAGAGACGCATTAAGTGAGTTATATCTTCCAGAACACGAACGTTTCTATAACAAGAAAGAGATAGACACAAGAAAATTGTTCTACGAATATTTCTGGGTCGACCTTCAAGCAGCAGCTAAGAAAGAATTCAGAAGCGACGCTGACTTCCGTAATGCTGGTCTTGCAAACCGTCCACAAGGTATGACTGACCGTTCCACATACATCAGAAGAGAAAGCATCAACGTATATCCAGATACATTAGCATGGATTCACGATTATTCATATTCATTCAATGATCCATTGACAGAGAAATATTTCTGGCACGTAGCATACGACCACTATCCTGTAGTTGGTGTCAACTGGAGCCAAGCCAAAGCATTCTGTATCTGGCGTACAGAAAAATTAAACAACTATTTAAGATCACAAAAAGGTGAGACAGTATTGTCTGAGTTCCGTCTTCCAACAGAAGCAGAATGGGAATGGGCAGCACGCGGCGGCAATCACCTCAATCCATATCCATGGGGCGGTCCTTACACTCGTAACGACAGAGGTTGTTTCTTGGCTAACTTCAAGCCATTACGTGGCAACTACATAGCCGACGGCGGTCTCACAACAGTAATAGTCGGTCATTATCCACCTAACGACTGGGGATTATACGACATGGCAGGTAACGTAGCAGAATGGACTAATAGTGGCTTCGACCCTATCTCATATAACTTCACATGGGATATGAATCCAAATTATACATACAACGCCAAAGATAGCGACCCTCCAATCATGAAGAGAAAGGTAGTCCGCGGCGGTTCATGGAAAGACATAGCATATTATTTGGAAGTCACTACACGTTCTTACGAATATCAAGATACAGCAAAATGCTACATCGGTTTCCGTTGTATCCAACCATATCTCGGCGTTAACAAAAGCGACAATCCAGCAAAAGCATCAAGAGTTTATTAATAAATAGTTAAGTAAAAAAGTATTAAAGATTAAAAAAAATATAAAAATGGGTAAGTTCAGTAATTTTTTATCAAGCAGAAAGTATAAAAGAATAATGGGTGTTGCGTATGGTCTCGGAGCATCTATAGTTATCATCGGAGCATTATTCAAACTCACACACTGGCAAGGTGCTAACCTCATGTTGACAATAGGTCTTTTAACAGAAGCTGTCATCTTCTTCTTGTCAGCCTTCGAACCACCTCACGTAGAACCAGACTGGAGTTTAGTTTATCCTGAATTTAAAATGGCATATCACGGCGTTGAAAGCAACGAGAAATCAGCACCAAGAACTCAAAACACAACAACAAATAACACAGCATCACAACAATTTGATAATATGTTGAGCCAAGCTAATATCAGCGAACAAGCATTGGAAAAATTAGGTGCTGGCATCAACAAGCTCAGCGAAAACGCAGCACAAATGGCAGAAATCAGCAATGCAGTAGCAGCAACAAACGAATATGCTAAAGTTATGCGTAAAGCAGCTGAATCAGCAAGTGCTCTCGAAGTTCAACTTCAAAGTTCTTTGATAGTGGCAGAGACTAACAAACAGTTGAATAAAACCATGTCAGAATATATCGAGAAAGTTAATATGTCAGCTTCATCAACAGAAGCTCTTAACCACCAAATCGCTGACTTGTCAAAACGTATGACAGCACTCAACACTGTATACGGCAACATGCTCTCAGCAATGAACGTCAAATCATGATAAGCTCGTTAAGCTAATTATTAACTTAATAAAACAATAAGACAATGGCAGGTGGAAAAGAAACCCCAAGGCAGAAGATGATCTCGATGATGTATCTCGTGTTGACAGCACTCTTGGCTCTCAACGTGTCTGTTGACATCCTCGACGCATTCGCTATCGTTAACGATGGATTGGAGACATCTAATGCAAGCGTAGAAAACAAAATAAAAGATTATTATATCACATTCGAACAACAATTTGAGAAGCAACCTGAAAAGGCTGCCGACTATTGGAACAAAGCTCAAGAGATACGCAAAGAAACTGACGCGATAATAAATTATATCGAGTCAGAGATAAAACTTCCTTTAATCATGGTGACTGAAGAAGTTACCAAAGAAGAAATCTTCAATCCTAAAGATGAGAAAAAAGCTCTTATCCGTAACAAAGATAAAGCCGACAGCAACAAGAACAGACGTATCTTCCACGAATTCAATCTTAAAAACATTAGCGCAAAAGATAAATATGACGCTCCTACTAACTTCATGATCAACGAAGGTAAAGCGACAGAATTACGCAACAAAATAGATGAATATCGTGCCAACGTCATAGGTACAATGCAAACAGCAGGTATCAATAACTACGGCGATAAAGTAGGATTGAGAACAGACGGCGAATATTACGACGCTAACAACAACAAATTAAGCTGGGAGCAAAAGAATTTCTATCACGTTATCTTAGCAGCCGACATCGCTATCTTGAACAAAATCATCGGTGAGATTCAAACCATTGAATTTGACGCTATCTCTGAATTGTTCAAGAGAATAGGTGCAACAGATTATAAATTCAATTCATTAGAAGCTAAGGTCTTCCCTAAGACAACATACATCTTACAAGGTCAAGATTATGAAGCTGACATCTTCATCGCTGCACACGATACAACAAGAAAATTCGACGCTAAATATGCAAAAGGCGTAAAAGACATCAGCAAAGCTAACGCTTCTGCAATACAAAAGGTATCAAGCAAAAACGGTATCGTCTCTATCAAGTTCCCAACAAGCACTGAAGGCGAACAAGTTTTTGCAGGTATCATCGAGATGGCAAATCCTGAAACAGGCGAGATAGAACCTTATCCATTCCAATCATCGTATACTGTAGCACCTCCATCAGCAACAGTAGCTCCAACACAAATGATGATATTATATCAAGGATTGAAAAACCCTATCTCAGTATCAGCACCTGGTATCTCTAACGATAAGATTAATGTCAGCATCAGCAAAGGCAAGATAGAAAAAGGCAGCCAAGCTGGCTTATATCTCGTTGAAGTACCTTCAGGAGAAAAAAACACCACCATCACAGCATCGACAACAATCAACGGCAAAAAAGTCATCCTCGGAACTCACGACTTCCGCATCAAACGCGTTCCAAGTCCAGAAGCTAAGATTGGCGGAATATCAAGCGGTAAGATTGGTAAAGACGAACTACAAGCTGCAGGCGGTATCATACCTGATATGGGCGACTTCGAATTCGGCGACTTCCAATATAATGTCGTATCTTATACTCTTGCAACAATAGCTGGCGGCGACTACAAGTCATCAGGTACAATAAAAGGCGGACGCTTCAACCAAGAAGTAAACGACATGATAAAATCTGCTAAGAAAGGACAAAAACTTTTCTTTGAAAACATCCAAGCTAAAGGTCCTGACGGCGCAATTCGTACATTGAACCCTATTAACATTGAAATTAAATAATCGAAAGGAAATAAATAATGAAAAAATTATTTGCAATAATCGGTCTCTTCGGTATATCATTGTTCTTTGCTCCTAAAGCATCAGCACAATACTTCATGGACCAGACTTATACCGATGGTATCTATGTTGAAAACGCTACAGGTACTAAAGCTGTCATGCCTCTCCCTTCAGTGAGAGAAGCTGACGTAATGTGGAAAAAAACTATATGGCGTGAGATCGACTTCCGTCAGAAGATGAACCAAGGATTCTACTATCCAACAGTTTCTCATCAAAACTGGAAAAACTTCATCACCGTCATCACCGACGCTATGAAAGAAGGTAGAATAACAGCTTATAACGACGAGCCAACAGGCGAGTTGCTCAACCCTATTTCCTATAGCCAAGTAATGAGCAAACAAACTGACACTTTATACAGAACTTTCAGAAGACCTTATCCTCCATACGATGAATACGACACCGTCATCATCTCTCAATTCGACCCTTCACAGGTTAAACGTTGCCGTATCAAAGAAGAATGGTACTTCGACAAACAAAGGTCACAACTTATGGTTAGAATATTAGCTCTCTGCCCTGTCAAGATGATTGAACTCGAAAACGGAGAAAGCGTACCTCAACCAATGTTCTGGATTCCTTACGAATCAGCAAGAGAAGTGCTTTCACAAGCTCCTTTCTATAACAGAAGCAATTCAGCAGCACGCCTCAGCTATGACGAAGTATTCCTCAAAAGAATGTTCGACAGCTACATCTACAAAGAAGAAAACATCTTCGACCGCAACATTAAAGAATACGCCCAAGGCGTTGACGCTCTCATAGAATCAGAACGTATAAAACAATCTATAATCGATTTCGAACAAAACCTCTGGGAATACTAATAGAAATCTCATAAATACAGAAAAACAGAACCTCAGAAACTTTCTGGGGTTCTGTTTTTTTAAACCATTATCAGCATCCAATTTCCGTCTCTGATTTACACATTTATTCTGGTATAATTGCCAAAAATGGTTGGTAAAATCAATATAACCCATTAGTACATAGATAAATATAATAACTTTGATGAAAACGTTTTCATCAAAGTTATTATTTTATGTCAGAATCACAGCCCTGTAAGGGCGTCAGATTATAGGCAGGTATGTAGAGCAAAGCTCGGAATGCCTGTAAAGAAAATAAGGTAAGATAATCACAAAGTGCCGTAGGTACGACAGAGTCTCTTTGAAGTGACCCCAAAAAGTTGGACGGGTTATTAAATATGGATTGTTAAGTTTTATTATAAAGGGTTCTGTACTGTACAGGACTCTTTCCTTTTAAACGCATTTTAATTCTTTTATTGTTGTAGTATTGAATATAATCATCCAATGATTCTATGAATTCATCAGCGGAACTGTATTTATTATTATAAAGAAGTTCCGATTTCATTATTCCGAAGAAATTCTCCATCATGGCATTATCCAAACAATTTCCCTTGCGAGACATGCTTTGTATGACCTTATGCTTCTCC
>JAZLEF010000057.1:0-2855 GCA_045615125.1 Bacteroidales bacterium | reverse complement strand
GTAAGTATATAAAGGTGTATATTCAATTCCTGCACATAACCCAACGCTTACCAACAAAAGTAGAGGTGCAAAAAGAATCGCATAAACTTTGGTACGACCTACAGTTGGGCGAATTACTTCCAACGGATATAAGAAATACGTCATCTGGAAAATAATAGGCATGAAAGTATGTTCTGGTTCAAAGAATGCGCCATCGGCTGTAGTAGTCTCAGCCCAAGTACGAAAGATGAATGTCATTGTGAAAAACGATGACGCCCAGCTAAGCACAGCCTGAATATAACGGGAATAGTCCCCTGTTTCATTACGACGTCGCCAAAGCAAAACACCACAGACAGCAAGAGTCGCTGTCATCAAAACCAAAAACAAAGTAGCTATATATTTCATTGACTTATTAACTTATTGACTTATCGACTTATTGACTTTAAACACCCACGCTGCATCGCTTTTCAAATCATTATATTTAAGCGGTGTAGTGTCGATAATCATCTTGCCGTTTTCATATCTCCATGGCAAAATCTTTTCACAACCTAACATAGTAACAACTGTATTTTTCTTTGGCTGTGGAATCTCAAGAACGAGTTCATCTTGCGGATATTCTATCGCGATTGCGTATAAGTCATCGCCTTTTGTTGTGTAACAGACGTATGGCTGCTCACACTTATATTCTGCCTTGAAACCATCAAGAGGTTTTAAAATCGATTTTGCCATATCTTCGGAAGAGACATAAAGTCGCATCATAGCATCTATGTTTTTCTCTTCGTATTCGACTTTGATGTTATACGATTTTCCAGCTTTGAGTTTAATCGTCGCTGATGTAGAGTTCCAGTTCTTTGCCAAGTCGGCGTCGCTTTGTTGTTCATTTGCCTTTGAAGGATTATAATCTATAATGACTTTATCATCAATAATTAATCTCACATTATCATCGACTTCCACTTCAAAAGTATATTTATCAGTTTTTTCTGGAACGAAGACACCAGTCCATGTTGCAGAGAAGTTATCATAGCTTATCGACTTATCTGGAGAGTTGCGATGCCAGTTAAAATCTATCAAAGAATCGGTTCTGTTGAGTGTCACTTCTTTCATCTCGTAGAACTTGGTATAAGGACGAGTTCCATAGATTGCCTCTCCGTTTATCTCGAGCCATTTGCCGAGGTCGAGCAAACGTTCTTGTTGTATCATAGGGATGATTCCGTCCGCTGCTGGACCCACGTTGAGAGTCATGCCGCCGCCCGCTGCTACAGTCTTAGCGAAGTGACGAATCAGTTCTTTAGAGGTGAGATAATTAGACAGCGGCTCATTGCGGTTAAGTCCGAAAGAACGTCCTATGCCGCGGCATTCCGCCCATGGTCTGTCAGTCTGTGTGATACCCGCGCTGTATTCAGGAGTACGGAATCCATATTGTGCGCCATGACCCCAGCGGTCGTTGACGATAGCCTCCTCGCCTACTGTGTTATAATACCAGGCGATGAGTTCAGCGGCATGCCATTGCTCAGCAGAGTTACGCCATTCGCCGTCAGAAAATATGATTGAAGGACGATATTTTATAACCAATTCCTTAAACTGAGGAATCATGTGATTATCGACATAATTAGCGATAGAATCATCCGGGTCGATGTACCATCTGTGCATTGGGTTAGTCCATTCTGGGAGTGAATAATAGAATCCCATTTTCATGTCTTTAGCGCGTACAGCTTCAGTGAGTTCACCGACGATATCACGTTTAGGTCCGCCCACGACGCTATTCCATTCCGGAGCGTATTTGCTATCCCAGAGGCAATAGCCGTCATGATGTTTAGAGACAAGAAGCACATATTTCGCTCCGCTCTTCTTGAATAAGTCAGCCCAGTCTGAAGGATTCCAAAATTCCGCCTTGAACATTTTATCGAAGTCACGGTAGGTAAAATCCTCGCCGTAGTTTCTCTTCTGGAAATTGACACGAGTAGTGTCGTTGTTCATCAATCCGCTGTAATACCATTCAGCGTAACCTTCGTTAGAAGCGAAAGCAGGAACAGAATAAACGCCCCAGTGGATGAAGATTCCTAATTTTGCGTCGGAGAACCATTGAGGATAACCACGTTGTTGCAATGACTCCCAAGTCGGTTCAACTTTCTGAGCAAAAGATGATAATGCTAAGTAGCATATTAATAATAAAGCAGAGATTTTTTTCATGATTTTATTTTTCTTAGAAAACATATTGTAATCCGATTTGATAACCGATATACATTCTTTGATTATAATTTCCGTCTTTACTCCAGAAATAATTTTTCGGCATCAATTCGTTAGAGTTTATATAATTTGTATTTAAATAATTGAAACTTGCACCTCCAAACACATTATAATGATTCAAGAATGTAAATGATGGAGCAAGAAGATATGAGAAATTGTAACATGTCTTATCATTAGAGAATCCTACTGAAACGGCTTTGAATTCGTTATTGATTTCAATCCAATCTGTTATAGGAACATGGATGCCATAACCTGCTTCTGCAACAATCTTGCTTCCGTCGTTGACCAAGTTGTTATAACCAACGCCCAAGATACCGTATGTGTATTTGCCTCCAGATCTGAAAGACAACATAGTATTGTTCAACATATCGTAAGAAAGAGCGACGCCCATCTTACCGTTTTTAATGATATTGACAAAAGCTATAGGGAAATCACTTTCTTCAGCGACATTAAGTATTGTAGCAAACTGCACGCCTTTGACTTTCTTCGCGATATTCATTACACCTGCAAACTGCAAACCTTTCACGTCACCAGCGATATTGGTCACGCCTGCAATTTGGATGCCTCTCGCTTCTTTAGCATAATTCACAACACCAGCCATCTGCATACCATCAAGGGTATCAAATGCA